>JASLAE010000099.1 GCA_030147305.1 Cesiribacter sp. | reverse complement strand
AGCAAGGCAGCTGCTTTGCCTCACAGGTAGTCTCTTTCCGCCAGGGCTATCGTCCTGATGGCAGAGTCATTGGTAGAGAAAGAAGCAATCCTTCGCTGGCCCTGGGTGCCCCCCAGGAGAACAACCGCTTCAACTTTGTCTCCCTTGGCTTTGGCGGAGAGCTGGTGCTGGAGCTGGGCTCCTTGGTCTATGATAATGGCACAGAGGCTGCTGACTTGATGGTGGTAGAAACTACCTGGGGCTGGTCCTGGCGCAACTGCTATGAAGGAGAACTGGCAGGTAATGCTGAAACCATGATGATGGAAGTATCTGCCAATGGTGCAGATTGGGTAAGGGTGCCTGGTACTTTCTGCCGCAATGCCAAGGTAGACCTGAGTGCAGTCGTGGGGGAAGGCAAGCTGCCTTATGTACGCTTTGTCAAAATCACCGATACCTCTGATCCGGCAGCTTTCCATCCTTCTGCCAATGGTTATGATGTAGATGGTATCCTGACCTGTCCTGAACTCTTCGAAGAAAAGCAGGCCAACAGCAGAATCGCAGGAGCTTACAATCCTAATTTCTTCAACGAAGCTTCGGAAGAAGAAGCGCTGCAGCAGCTGAGCTTCTACCCTAACCCGGTCAGGGATCAGCTTACCATCCAGACAGGTACCTCAGAAAAGCTGGAGGTGAAGGTCTACTCCCTGCAGGGGGCACTGATCCACAAAGGCTCCTACCAGCCAGACGCTGCGTCAGGAGTACTGCAGCTAGACCTGGCTGAGCTTCCACAAGGGGTCTACCTGCTGCACCTGCAGGGTCACCAACTTCAGGAATATATTAAGATCATGAAAGAGTAAGGTGTCATCTTAAAGCACAATACGCAAGTTGATGCAACTAAAAGCCACCCTTCTGCTGGAAGGGTGGCTTTTTACTGTTCAATCAAATAACCAAAACGTTGATTAAAACCTGCAATCCCCTGCAGCCCGCCGGTATGAACTGCCAGTAAGCGGGTGCCCGGCTTGAACCACCCCCGCTTTACCAGGTCAAATATTCCATAAAGCAACTTTCCTGTATATATGGGGTCAAGCGCTATGCCATGCCTGCTTCTGAATTCATTGATGAAACCAATCAGCTCTGGGGTCCATTTAGCATAGCCCCCAAAATGGTAATCGGTCATTAGCTGGTAGTTGTGATAAGATTGTCCCTGGTAAGCCTCTGTTAACCTATCCACATCGGCCTTTAGAAAGCTTCCTCCCTTAAGAACCGGGAAGCCTAATGCCTGCCTTCGACGGTTTAAGCCTGCCACTATGCCTGCCAGTGTACCGCCAGTGCCGCAGGCTACAGCAATAAAATCGTACTGCTGCACGTCCAGCTCCGCGATCAATTCTGCACTCCCCTTTACAGCCAGCGCATTGCTGCCCCCTTCGGGCACAAAATAGCATAATCCAAACCGCTCGTGCAGCAGTTCCCCTATCTCCCCCTCCTCCTTTTTCCGATAAGATTCCCTGTCCAGGTAATGGAACTGCATGCCTTGTGCTTTAGCAAATGCCAGGGTCGGGTTCAGCGGTAGTTGCTCTTCCCCGCGAATTATGCCAATAGTTTCGAAACCAAATGCCTTGCCTGCTGCTGCCGTAGCAGCTATATGATTTGAATAAGCTCCGCCAAAGGTCAGCACCCGCTTTTGCTGCTGTGCCCTGGCAGCAAGCAGGTTATATTTTAATTTCCGCCATTTATTCCCGCTGATGTGGGGATGGATTAAATCGTCGCGCTTAAGGTGCAGGCTTACCCTGGCTGCCTGCAGCAGCGGATCTTCAATAGGTTCTACAGGGGTAGGCAGGGCGGTAAGCAGGTCCATAGGCACAAAAGTACGATATACTGCCGGTGACGGCAGCATTTGGCCACTGCTTTATAACATTTCCTTTATCTTTGCAGCATGAAGAACTACCAGGCAGCGCCAGAAGAAATTGAAGACGATGAATTATACGAACACCACCGGATTGTTGCCGACCCCAAGCAGGCACTACTCCGGGTAGATAAGTTTCTGATGGCCCGGCTGCCCAACGTAACCCGCAACAGGCTGCAAAAAGCAATTGAGGATGGTTTTGTGCGGGTGAACGAGGAGAAAATAAAATCGAACTACCGGGTACATCCCGGCGATGTAATTACCATTGCCCTGCCGGAACCACCCCGTGACACAGAGGTGCTGCCGGAGAATATACCGCTCAACATCATCTACGAAGACGACGACCTGCTGGTAGTAAATAAAGATGCGGGTATGGTCGTGCACCCTGCTTACCAAAACTGGAGTGGCACGCTGGTGAATGCGCTCACCTACCACTTTCAGCAGCTCCCAACCTTGCCGGGAAACCAGGGGCGCCCGGGCCTGGTTCACCGCATCGACAAGGATACCTCCGGGCTGCTGGTAATTGCCAAAAGCGAAATTGCCATGCAAAGCCTGGCCAGGCAGTTTTTTGATCACAGCATTGAACGTACTTATCTGGCGCTGGTGTGGGGTGAACCTGAACCCCAGGATGGGACCATTAACGTGCCGCTGGGGCGGAGCCAGAAAGACCGGCGGGTAGTACAGGCCTACCCAGAAGGAGAAGGCTATGGCCGCCATGCCATCACACATTATAAAACCCTCAGGCAACTGCGCTACGTTAGCTTGCTGCAGTGCCGGCTGGAGACAGGCCGTACCCACCAGATTCGTGCGCATATGACCCATTTAGGCCACCCGCTGTTTAACGACAGCATGTACGGCGGCGATAAAGTAATTAAGGGAACGACCTTTAGCAAGTACAAACAGTTTGTAGAGAACTGCTTTAAGATTATGCCCCGCCAGGCCCTGCACGCTAAATCATTAGGTTTTAAACACCCCCGCAGTGGCGAGTGGGTTCAGTTTGAATCTGAGCTTCCACAGGATTTTAAAGACGTACTTGAAAAATGGGATCATTACGTGCAGCACCATTAGGGATAAACTCTGGCATGAAGTAGAAGATCAGGCGGCTGCTACCCAGCCAGGAAGTGCAGGGCTTAGCAAGTCCTCAATTTTCATTTCTTAATTACTACACCATCAAGAACGCTGCTTCCAGACGTCGGATAAGCGGATCATAAATAGGAGTACAAACAACCGACATGAGCTTTTCCGAAACTGCACAGGAGGTACTACATTTTTTGCGCCATCCGCGCTTACCGGAAGAGCCCCCCAAAATTTCCTCTTTCAACTTGTTTGTGCACATACTGGGGCTCAGTCTGCTGGTAAGCTTTAGCGTGCTGATGCTGCTGGGAATATTGCAGCAAAGTGGCCTGATCTCGGACCTGCCACATGCCATGGAAGATGTGTTGGCGGAGTATCCTATCTGGATGGTATTCCTGCTGGCTGCCGTTGCCGCACCGCTTATGGAGGAGCTTGCCTTCCGGCTCTGGCTCGTCTATAAGCCCCTGTATGTATTTATTTCGCTCTGGATTATTGCCATTTTTATGTATGGCGCCCTGAGCCAGATTGGTCTTCTTGTGGCAGGTTACAGCCTGTTGGGCCTGGCCACCCTTATTACCGTGCTCATGCTTACTTTCCGGCAAACAACAGCAATACTATTGGAGAGGCTATACCTTCAACACTACGGATGGGTTTTTTATGGTGCCAGTATACTTTTTGCCCTGATGCACCTGATAAACTTTGATACAGAGCGGCATATTTTGCTGATGGCGCCGCTGCTTGTATTACCACAATTTCTGCTCGGACTGTTGTTGGGTTACCTGCGCATACAGCTGGGTATTGTCTGGGCTATTGCCCTGCATGGTGTATATAATGGACTTATCCTGGCCATTGCGTTTAGTGGTATGCAGCTGGAGACCCCAACGCCTGCCAGTTGCATTTTTCTGTTCTAAATCTTGCAAGTCTATACAGCGCCGCAGCCAGACACCATAATCACCATTTAACTAGCGGAATATGGTAGCTCTACTAACCATCACCCCAGCCAATCTCTATTCAAAAATGAATTATACCAAACCCTTATCTTTACCGGTAGTTGTACACTAAAAGCTTTTTCTCTCTTTATATTTTTTTATGTTACACACGCTCCAGAACAGCTTAATTACTGCCACATTTAAGGAGCAGGGCGCCGAGCTCTGCAGTCTGCGCCACAAAGACCATGCATTTGAATATATATGGGAAGGCAACGCCGATATTTGGGGACGGCATGCGCCTATTTTGTTCCCGATTGTGGGCCGGCTCGACCACAACAAGTACCTGCTGGATGGTAAAGAATACAACCTTAGCCAGCATGGCTTTGCCCGGGATAAAAAGTGGATGGCTGCCAAAGAGGGAGCAGACCGCATTCTATTCCGCCTTACCAGCGACGAAGATACCCTGCAGCATTTTCCCTTTGATTTTGAGCTGTTGCTGGAGTACCACCTGGAGATGAATAAGCTCTCAACCACTTACCGGGTAAAGAATAACGGCAGTGACACCATGCCCTTCTCCATTGGCGGACATCCCGCCTTTAACTGCCCGCTGCTGGAAAACGAAAGCTTTACAGACTATTACCTGGAGTTCGAAAAGCCTGAAACCCTCCATCGGCAGCTGCTGCGGCATGGCCTGCGTACCGGGGAGCAAAACCAGTTACTGGAAAACGAAATACAACTGCCGCTGCACCCCGACCTTTTTGCAGAAGATGCGCTGGTGCTGGAAGGCGTAAAGTCGGAATACATTGTCTTAAAAAATAAGCAGCATAACCACAGTGTGCGGGTAGATTTCAAAGGATTTCCTTACCTGGGCATCTGGACCAAAGCCGGTGGTGCTCCCTTTATTTGCATTGAGCCCTGGTTCGGCATCACAGACAAAGAAAATAGCGCAGGGCAGGACTTCCGGCAAAAAGAAGGAATTCTGCAGCTGGAGACAGGTCAGCAATTTGAGTGCAGCTATGCAATTACAATAGCATAAATAGATCCGCAGCCTTCAACTCCCTTAAAAAGTAAGCATGAACAATGCCTGTCATTGTTAAGCGATAATGCGCAACAGCAACAGATTATTTCGGGGCTGTTGCTGTTAAAAGCATGTTTTAGTTATAAGCTGTTGTATTTATGGATTTTAATGTTTTACTTAAACAGGATCTCCCAAAAATATGCAGTACCACAAAGCCAGGGCCTATGCACTCGGTCGCCTGCAACAGGAGCTGCCGGTAAAACTTTACTACCATGGCCTTCATCATACGCTGGATGTATGCCAGGCTGTTAATGAAATTGCCTGCCAGGAAAAGGTAGCGGGAGAAGAACTCTTGTTGGTACTCACAGCTGCGCTATACCATGACATTGGCTTTGTTGAACAATACCTTAACAATGAACCCATAGCTGCGCGAATTGCCCGGGAAAGCCTTCCTTTGTTTAACTATAGCCCGGAGCAAATAGAAATTGTCTGCAACATTATTCTAGCGACCAGCATCCCGCAGCGCCCCACAAGCCACCTGGAAAAAATCTTATGCGATGCCGATCTGGATTATCTGGGCCGGCAGGACTTTTTTGACATCTCCGAAACCCTAAGACAGGAGTGGCAGGAGTTTGGCCTTGTCAGTTCCCTGGAAGAATGGAACGGCAAACAACTACGCTTTTTTCAGCAGCACCAGTATTTTACACAATCAGCTAAGGAAAAGCGGGAACCACTGAAACTAAAGCATCTGGCAGAGATTCAGCAACAAGTGGCCTGATTTTTTCATAAACCATGCTCAGCTCTACCTATAAAACAAAAATCCATGAGCTGCTAAACCTCCGGCAGGGCGAAGCCCATACGGTACGGCTGCTGATGCTGTATTCCTTCTTTCAATCCATGGCGCTTGCCTTGTTCTTTACAGCAGCCAGTGCCTTATTCCTTACCCATTACCCGATTGGTCACCTGCCCTATGTATACATTGCGGCATGCTGGCTGTTATTGTTGCTTTATACCTCCTATGGCAAACTGGAAAAGTACTTCCCCGGGCGGGTATTTATGCTTCTGGATGTGGCCGTACTTTTTGTAAGTATTTTGCTGTTTCGCCTGGGTTATAGCTTTGTAGAAGTTGGCTGGCTCTCGTTTGGCCTTATCATCTGGCACAGGGTGATGTCGGTCTATCTTTCATCAGGATTTGGCAAACTGGTGCTGCTCCTGTTCGATGTACGCCAGAGCAAGCGCTTATTAGGGCTGGTGAGCTCTATGGAGGTGCCGGCTAGTGTGCTGGGCTATTTACTGGCTTCTATGCTGGTGCCCCGCATCGGTACCGAAAACCTGCTTTGGGTATCTGCCACCGGTCTGTTGCTGGCCCTGGGCTTTCTGGCCCTGCTGATCAAGGATGGAAAGCTAACCGCAGCCGCTGAACAGCAAAAAGCCCCGGTACCAGCACCAGCCCCGGTTCAGGAAAAGCATGTTCCCTCCTTTTTCCAGAATGGATTTATCTACGCGCTTTCGATAACCTGTTTTCTGGCAGTCATTACCTTTACACTCATTGAATTCTCTTTTTTAAGTCAGGTAGACGAAAGATTTAAAGATGAAGCCAGAATCGCCTACTTCCTGGGTATTTTTCTGGGTATTGGCCAGCTGGCTGCCTTTTTCATCAAATCCTTTTTCTATGGTTATCTGCTCAGGCGTTTTGGCATCCGCTGGGCTCTTTTTGTGCTCCCGCTGGTGCTGGGAGCCATTGTGCTTTTCGGCGTTCTCAGCACAACATTTTCTAATGAAAACCTGCTGCTGGTGTGGTTTTGGGTAGTCATTATGATGACGAGCGATACGCTAAAATCGGCACTCTACAACAATACATTTCTTTCGCTTCTTCAGCCACTGCAACATAAATTAAAGCTGGCAGGCTACGAGGTGCTCGGCATTGTAGAAGCCATTGCCTTTGGTGTTAGCGGGTTACTGCTGTTAGGGCTACTCATGTTCAATGCGCTGTCGCTTCTGTTTTTCAGTGTGTTTTTGCTCTTGGTCATTGTTGCCTGGGCCAGGTCAATTTCACATCTCAATAAAAGCTATGTACATACGCTGGAACTTGCGCTAAAAAAACGCATGCTCGAAGGCAGCAGCCTGCAGCTCAACGACCCGCAAACACTGGAGCTGCTCAACGCTAAGCTAAATAGCGATTATGCGGGTGAAGTACTGTATGCCCTGGAGATTCTGTGCAAGAGCACGGGCAATAAAGTGCCTGAGTTATTACAGCAGCTGTTGCAGCACCCAGAGCCGGAAGTGCGCAGGGAAGTGCTGCGCCGCATTGAACAATTGCGACTTTTGAGCCTACAGGAGTCGGTAAGGGCCAGAATTGAAGAGGAAGAAATAAAAGTTATAAAAAAACAGGCTATTCGGGTTTACTGCTATTTAGGCGAAGCCAGTGTGGTAGAAGAAGTAAGCCCATACCTGGAGAGTGAAGAAGAGCTGGTGCAAACAGGCGCCCTTGTTGGTCTTATCTGTTTTGGCGGTATTAACGGCATTATTCTGGCCGGGCAGCGGCTTAATGAGTATGTTCATTCACCCGACCCCAACAAAAGAGCTTTTGCCGCCGATGTGATCGGCGAGGTAGGGATTCATCACTTCTACCATCCTTTACTAAAATTGCTGGACGACGAGAAGGTGCAGGTGCGCAAAGCTGCTTTAAAGGCTGCCGGCCTCATTGGGCACGCCCGGCTTTTTGCTCCCATGCTCAAAGCAGTTTCCTCACCTCAGGTTTTTGAAAGTGCCATCAATGCACTTATCCAGGCGGGCGAGCAGGTAATCAGTCTTTTCGAAAGCGAATTTGACAGCCCGGACTATAACCCGGTGCGGTTAAGGCGGCTGGTACATATTTGTGGAAAAGTAAACGGCAGCAAATCCATTAATCTGTTGAAGAGCAAGCTTTATTTTAAAAACATAGAAGTGCGTAACCAGGTACTGCACTCATTGTCGTTGTGCCATTACAAGCCATATGCTGAAGAAAGAGAAGAAGTAATTAAAACCATTCATGCCGAACTGCGCGATGCCGCCTGGTTCCTGAACTGCATCGAAGTGATTGGTAATACGGCAGGCAAAGTAGACTCTGTTTATTATGCCCATCTCCTCAGAGCGCTGCAGGTAGAGATGCACCACCTAAAAAAGCGCTTGCTGTTACTTGTCTCGTTTATTTATCACTCCAGCGACGTATTTCATATCTGGAGCAGCCTGAAGACTGGCAGTAAGGAAAAGCGGGCAAATGCCATTGAAATTCTTGATGTAATGGTAAGCAAAGAGCTAAGTGCTGTAATTCTACCGCTGCTGGAGGATTTTCCGCTGCACCAGCAGGTAAAAATTCTGAATGCCCGCTACCCACAGAAAAAGCTAAGCATAAACGCCTATTTACAAAAGCTCATTAACCGGCAGGAGGTGCCTGTTGTAAACATCTGGACACAGGCCATATCGCTCTATGTTGTAAAACAACTGCAATTAAACAGCCTGGCTAGTGAAGTAATCCTGGCAGTCTCCCACCCAAACAAGCTGGTGGCAGAAACTGCTTTATGGACCCTGCAGGCTTTTTATCCGGAGAATTACAGCAATTACATTTCCATGCTTCACTCCGAAGATTACAATTATCTGGGAGGCATATTACCCAACAAAACCATTAAGATCATGAAAACCCAGCTGCTGGCAATTGAAAAAGTAATGGCCTTAAAAACTACCCGCATCTTCAGCGAGACCTCTGAGGATATTCTGGTAGACATTGCCTCTATTTTACAGGAGGTACCCGTTGCCGCAGGTGAAATAGTGGTGGAAAAAGGAGAAATGGGTACCTGTATGTACATTATTTACGAGGGTTCTGTAACAGTGCACGATGGGGAACATACACTGGCCGAATTAAAAACCCGCGATTTTTTCGGAGAACTGTCCCTGCTCGATACTGAACCCCGTTCAGCTTCCGTAACTGCGCAGGAAGAATCCCTGCTGCTGCGACTGGATCAGCTGGCCTTTTATGAAATTATGGCCGATCGGGTAGAAGTAACGCGCGAAATTATGAAGATCCTTTGCCGAAGGCTGCGGGCCCAAAACCAGAAAGTAGCAGACCTAAAGGCTCAAAACAGTAACTTAATCTTAGGGAAGGAATTATAGCATTTCGGGCTACCTGATCAATACTTTAAACAATATACAACCACAAAATCATTACCAAAAGCTTAGTTGTAATATGCTAATAAAACATTAAATTATTTTCTTGATACTTATATGGAAATTTGTGATATTTCTATATATATTTACTAAATATTAAGGATAATACTCTTCCGCACCAGGGTATCTATAAGGCCTTTAAGCTTTATATTCTTCACCTAGGCTATAGATTCTTTTTTCGTGTAATCATTGAGCCTGAAACAAGGCTAAGCTTTGGACGAATCATTACCAGAAGGTTGAGTCTATAAGTGACTTCAGCAGAGTTTCTACCCTGCTGTTATTATTTAATATCTGTTAGTTAAATGAATTTTAAAGATTCCTTTCTAATCTGCACTCCTCTGGTCAATAGATAACTAAAGTTAACATCAACCGAATCGACGTTTTTAACAAAATACAGACCCCGGTTGACTGAAGTTTTACTTAAAGCTGCTGGCGATATGCCTGCGGCTTGCAGTGCTGTTATGCCCTTACTTTTTAATACTTGCCCTATTCACCCCTTATCAAATGCATCCTATTTTTACCCCTAGCCCTGATGATGAAGCGGCCCCTGGCCCTAGGTACATCGTGCCAGTGCTTTGTCAGCATTTATTTCGCCTGGTTCTAATGCTGCTTGTTCTTCAGCTACCAGTTGCCGCTTTCGCGCAAAGCAAAAATATCATTCCCATTATTGAATGTGTAAAATACACGGGTAATGGCAAATATCTGGCTACTTTCGGCTACGACAATCCCAACAAAAAAGGAATAAGTGTTGAAGAAAGTAATAGCTACCTGGTGTATGAAGGAAATCAGCCAAATGGTAAACCAGTCTCCAGTTTTAAAATAGGCCGACAATCAAATGTATTTTCCATAGAATTTGATGGCAGTAAAGTTACCTGGACCATTAAACTGCCAAATGGAAATATTGTATATGTAGATGCCAGTCTGAATGCATCGCTTTGCCAGCCCTCCACCGATTTTTCCTTTCGTAATTATCCCATGCCAGCGGGTGGTAAGGTCAACAACAAAATAGGCGCCGAACTACCGGCACTTTTCCAGGTAGGCAGCAGTGGCACCTCAGATGAAATTTTTCAGCTGGAATCGGAATATGTACTCATAGAAATGTATGCTTATGAGGGCATGGCCAGCCAATTACTGGCAGATGTCCTGGAACTGGGCCTAAAGGATGATTATAGCATCAGCACCTTTAATCCTTTACAGATTACGGGCTGGTTTCCTGTAGCATCACTGGAGGCGCTAAATCTATTGCCCACGTTACATTTTGCTGAAACTGTTTTATCGCCAATCGGTAATGTCGGACTTACCACCAGCCGTGGTGATGTTGCACAACGGTCAGACCTTGCCCGGCTGGGCTTTGATGTAGATGGCAGTGGTAATAAAATAGGGGTAATCTCAGATAGCTATAACACAAAAGGAGGAGCTGCAGCAGACGTAGATAATGGCGACCTGCCCGGTAACGCATCGAGTGCATACAACCAGCCGGTACAGGTACTTGGGGATTACCCCAGAGTACTTTCTGACGAAGGAAGGGCCATGCTGTAAATACTGCACGATGTTGCCCCCGGCGCCAGCCTTGCCTTTACAACAGGCTTCCTGGGTGCTACTTCTTTTGCAGAATCAATACTGGCATTGGCAGCAGAAGGCTGTAACATCATCGTAGATGACATCAGCTACATCACAGAACCTTTCTTTCAGGATGGGGTAGTTGCGCAGGCGGTAGATCTTGTACATGCCGATGGGGTAAGCTACTTCTCTGCAGCTGGCAATCGTGGACAAAGATCCTATACCGGCAGCTTTAACCCCAGCCCTGCTCCTGCAGGGATCAGCGGCACTGCCCATAACTTTGGCGGCGGCGACATTTTGCAGCGCATTGCGCTTACCGAAGGCGTTTACACAATTGTGCTGCAGTGGGACGACCGCTTTGCTTCCCTGGGACAAGGCGGCAGCGCCACCGATCTGGATATTTATCTGGCCAATAACAGCGGACAAATCCTGTACGGCTTTAACAGGAACAATGCAGGAAATGATCCGGTAGAAGCAGTTACTTTTTTAGT
>JASLAE010000047.1 GCA_030147305.1 Cesiribacter sp. | reverse complement strand
CTTTGTTAGCATTGATGGGGATACTCATGAAAAATTAGTTGCTGCTATAAATCAGGATGCAGGAGCGGACCATCTCCCTTCTTCAAACCTTTCAGAAAAAAAGCTGACCAATGTTTTTGGCTTGCAGCAGCAATATGAGCATGTCATAAGCTCAATCAGCAATCTCCCTGCACCAGCTTCCAAGATTCATCCTCATGACTTTTTGGGTGGTTTATTTTCTGTAGAGATCAGAATGCGAAGCAGCGCTTTGCGCTGTCTCGCGCAGGCAAAGGGAATAACCTCAACCCAATCTGCCCAGTTCCTTATTTTTCCCTTCCACTATTTCTGGTAAATCTGTATTGTTTTTAGGGTGCATCCGGGCTCAGGCTCAACCATGCACATGATTTTCAATCCTTCAGCAGACAGGTATCTCGTGTCTGAGATGGATGATGCTATTTTCTAAAAATCAAACTAACAAACAATGATAGATTTAACAACCGCCTTTATAGGCCTGGGAATGGTGGCATTATGTATTTTGCCTATTGTTTATTTTCATCTGGCACAGAAAAGTAAAAAGAAGAAGTTCGTTAAGAGCTTCCTGAGCCATGCACAGGAGCAGCAACTTATAGTATCACCGTATGATGTATGGGGCATTTACCATGCCATAGGGCTTGATGCAAAGGCGCATAAACTTTTGTACTATAAGGATGGAGCAGTGCAGGAACAAAAAGTACTCGTTAATCTGCAGGATGTAGCAAAATGCAGGGTAAACAATGTTAAAGTAGCGTTGAATAAAGATCAGGTAATTGATCGGCTGGATCTGGTTTTTACCTTCCACAATGCCAGAACACCTGAAAAAGCTTTGAGCTTTTACTCAAAAGAAGAAGGAACCAGCCTGTTCGGAGAGCTTCAGCTGATTGAAAAATGGAAAACCATTGTCAGCTCAAATCTTGAAGCCAGAAAAAAGCAAACATTAGCTTAATGATGAAAAAGGCCCTGTGCTGCCCTGGCACACAGGGCGCTTTCACGCAGCTTTTAACAGCGCCAAAGCTGTACAGCTTCTATGTCATGAATTTGTGGCAAGGCTGATCAACAGCAAAAAGTCAGGATTAGATTTAAAACCATTAATGAAAACTTCAGGGCTGCCAGCAAGATTGGTAAGGCCCAGACCTGAAACAGGTTTTATAACCAAAATAAAATGATAGAACTGCTTACTTACCTGCTCGACTTTATCCTGCATATTGACCAGCACCTGGTGGTGCTGGCGAAAGAATATGAAGGCTGGATATACCTGATCCTGTTTCTGATCATCTTCTGTGAAACCGGGCTGGTGGTTACACCTTTTCTGCCGGGAGATTCTCTTCTGTTCGCCATAGGGGCGCTGGCTGCAATTCCTGCATCGGGGCTTAACCTGCTTGTACTTTTGGCACTGCTGATCATAGCTGCTATCCTGGGTGATTCTTTCAATTACTATACCGGAACCAAACTGGGATCCAGGGTTTATCTGCGTAACTACTGGTTCCTGCGCCGCGCCCACATAGACCAGACACAGCGTTTTTACCAGCGTTATGGCGGCCGCACCATTATTTATGCCCGTTTTGTGCCCATTGTACGCACTTTTGCGCCCTTTGTAGCCGGCATTGGCAAGATGGACTACAGGCGTTTTGTAGCTTTCAATATTATTGGCGCCCTTTTATGGGTAGTCTTCTTTATGGTGGCTGGTTATCTTTTTGGAAACATACCGGCTGTTAAACAGAATTTCTCATTACTAATCCTGGGCATTATTGTGCTTTCTATGGCTCCTCCTGTGATAGGCGTGGTAAAAGGCTGGATTGCCGGACGCAGAAAAGCTGCCATCTGAGCAGACTAACAACTACCCCATCAGATCTTTTATGAATAAAGCATATTTGCCCCTGGCTACCTTGTTCTGTGTAACCATTGCGGCCATACTTATTTTATTGCAGCAGTATGCCTTTATAGCATTACCTGCAGAGGCATTATTAGCAATCCGCTGGGCAGGAACCGGCGTATTGCTGCTCTATGGTTTGCAAAAGCGTTCGCTTACCACCTGGATCCTGATCAGCATGGTGGTGGGCGCACAGATCGGGTATGATTTCCCTCAAGCCGCACAAAGCCTTAATGTGCTCAGCAAAGTATTCCTGAAGCTGATCAAAACCATTATTGCCCCCTTAATCTTTGCCACGCTGGTGGTGGGGATAGCCGGTCACGCCAACCTGAAGCAGGTAGGCAGCATGGGCTGGAAGGCACTTTTGTATTTCGAGGTCGTGACAACACTGGCGCTTTTTATCGGACTGGCTGCCATTAACATCAGCAAAGCCGGAGAGGGTATCAACATGGTGGGTATAGCGCAGACGGATGAAATACAAGCACCTGCCAAACAAAGCGTTTCTGATATTATCCTGCACATATTTCCTGAGAACATTGCCAAATCTATAGCAGAAGGCCAGGTGCTGCAGATTGTTGTCTTCAGTGTAATTTTTGCCATTGGACTTGCCATGGTAGCAGAAAAGAAGCGCAAGCCGATGCTGAATTTTTGTGAGAGTCTGGCTGAAGCCATGTTCAAATTCACGAACATCATCATGTACTTTGCACCAATTGGTGTGGGTGCAGCCATTGCTTATACCGTAGGTCACATGGGCTTTGGCATTTTGGTGAACCTTTTCCAGCTGCTGGCAACCCTATATGTTGCGCTATTGGCATTTGTGCTGCTGGTACTGCTGCCGGTAGCACTCATTGCCCGGGTACCCCTTGTACGATTCCTGAAGGCTATTTCAGGGCCTGTATCCATTGCTTTTGCCACCACCAGCTCAGAGGCCGCCTTGCCACGAGCCATGGAAGAGATGGAAAAGCTGGGCGTGCCCCGTCGGATCGTTGCTTTTGTAATGCCGACTGGCTACAGCTTTAACCTGGATGGTACAACCCTGTATTTGTCCTTAGCTTCTGTTTTTGTGGCACAGGCCGCGGGCATAGACCTATCTTGGGAGCAGCAGCTGTTGATGGTGTTTACCCTGATGCTGACCAGTAAAGGGGTGGCCGGTGTACCCAGGGCATCTCTGGTTATCCTGTTAGGGACTGTAGCTTCTTTTAACCTACCGGTTTGGCCGCTTTTTGCCATACTTGGTATAGATGAACTCATGGATATGGCCCGTACTTCCGTTAACGTAACGGGCAACTGTCTGGCCACAGCGGTGGTGGCACGCTGGGAGGGAGAGTTTAACCCAGATCTGGAGGTAGGGCAGGTGGCAACATTAGCCCCGGAACTGATAGAGGAGCAGCCGCAAAAAATTGGCGTATAATCCGTTCCAGCATCATCTCTCCTAAAATCATAAATAAAGGAAAAGCAGATAGGGCAGGAACCGCAGGGAATCATGTCTTAAAGACAAAAGAATAATATGCAATTCTTATCTTTTGGCCTGTAAAATTCATGTAAATGTGCCGAAGGGCCTTTAAATATTTTGCAGAAATGTTAGACAGGCATCGAAAAGTTTGCTTTACATTTGAATAACTGTAAGATTTATTGAAAAATCAGCTTAAAGGTTTGGGAGTATTTACCCTGGTTATTTCCCTGGTCCTGTTTATGTTGGGTACACTGGAGGCTACGCAAGCACTTCCGGTAACTTCTGTTACTCAACACCTATCTGCTGAGCCTGAAAGCGAGCCTTTAGAATTTGGAACGAAAGATGGCATCCAGTTTAAAGATGCCCTGGAGCGACAGTTCACAGAGTCTGTAGAACTGCATCAGGTGCTGCGCAAACTACCGCTCCTGGCTAGTCTGTTCCTCTCAATCAACGTTTTAGATGAAAAAGTAAGCCGGGCGCACCTCTCGGTTGCTTATCTGCACTTTTCTCTCTCTAAAGATCTGCCTGTTGCCTTCCGAAATCTGAGGATTTAGCCTTTACCGTTCTGTGGCCTCAAGGGCCTTGGTTAATGGTAAAGTATCTATTCTAAATCCTATATAATGAAATCTGTATCTTTTATTGATATAGCGAATGCTAATAGCTTAGCGTTTGCAAAAATTGATGTTCTCCTGGATCAAGCGCAAATAGCGGAAAGAAAGCATGAGCTTTTCAGGGCAATGCTCCTGAACTATGTGGAGCACCAGCTGGTAAAAATCTACTTCAGGAACAATGACCTGGAGCTTCTGGGGGTAGAATGTTTTGTAATAGCGCTCACTGATGAGCATGTTATGCTGCAGTCTGGCATCATCATCCCCGTTCGTTCAATCGTATTCATTGAATTGCTCTAAAAACAAATCTTAGGTCATGGGAAGCGTTGGCTAGGGCTTACTTCAAATAAGCCTTTTGCCAGCTGTTTAACAATATGGCTAATCAACTATCAGATTATCATGAATTCACAAATATTTGCGAAAAAACCACTGGCTCTTTTTGAAAGAGACATGAAGGAGAGTGGTCTTAAAAAAGTACTGGGGAAGTGGTCGTTAACCGCCCTTGGGGTTGGTGCTGTTATAGGAGCTGGCATCTTTGTGATGACGGGCCTTGCGGCAAAAGAGTATGCTGGTCCTGCCCTGGCATTGTCCTTTGTTGTCGCCGGCCTGGGCTGTGCTTTCGCAGCCCTCTGCTACGCAGAATTTGCCTCTATTTTACCTGTAGAGGGTTCTGCCTATGCTTATTCCTACGCCACCGTAGGAGAACTGTTTGCCTGGATTATTGGCTGGGATCTTATTCTGGAATATGCCATGAGCGCCGCCACGGTGGCGGTTGGCTGGTCGGGCTACCTGGGTAAGCTCCTGGGGCTCTTTCATGTGCACCTGCCCATCTGGCTTATGAATGATGTGCACACGGCCCGTTATCTGATTGAAGAAGCTACCAGAAATGGAACCATGGCAGCCTTGGCCGCTGAATATTCCACCCTGAACATACCGGCACTAGGCGGTGTTGACCTGGCTATCAACTTACCGGCAGTGCTGGTTTGCCTGGCCGTTACTGCTATTCTGGTGGTGGGCATCAAACAGGCATCCAGTGCCAATCTGGTGATGGTAATTATAAAAGTGGCAGTAGTTTTGTTTGTTATTATTGCAGGTGCTTTTTATGTAGATGTGGCCAACTGGACACCTTTTATTCCTGTAAGGACCTTGAATCAAAATGGCGATATGGCCTTTGGTTATATGGGAATTATGGCCGGAGCCGCCTATGTTTTTTTTGCTTACATTGGTTTTGATGCGGTTTCTACGCAGGCAGGTGAAGCAAAGAACCCACGGAAAGATGTTCCTTTTGGGATTATCGTGTCCCTGATCTTTTGCACCCTGCTCTACATCCTTATTTCGCTTGTATTAACCGGAATGGTGCATTATACCCAACTGGACATAACTGCACCTATAGCCGCTGCTTTTTCAGATAAGGGCCTGAGCTTTGCTGTCTGGATCATTTCCATCGCTGCGGTAGCTGGTTTAACGTCGGTGCTGCTGGTGACACTGCTCGGGCAGTCCAGGCTTTTTTATGCCATGTCCAGAGACGGCCTGCTGCCAAAGAAGCTTTTCGGCACCCTGCACGAAAAGTATAAGACGCCTTATAAGGGTACTATGTTAACAGGCCTGGTGGTAGCCCTGGTAGCCGGTCTTACGCCCATAGATACCATTGCTAAAATGGTGAACATAGGTACGCTCTTTGCCTTTGTAATGGTTTGCCTGGCCGTATGGCGCATGCGTTACTCGCAGCCTCATGTGCAACGGCCGTTCAGGGTAAAATACCTGCCACTGGTGGCTGGGATGGGCATCCTGTTTAACCTGGCCATGATGTTTAGCCTGGAGTGGGAGAACTGGATGCGTCTTTTTGTATGGCTTGGCCTGGGCGTGCTGGTGTACTTCCTGTATGGTAAAAAGCACAGTGTTGTGGATAAATATCTTAAAACTGCGCATACGGAGAAGATAACTGTTTAGTGCCAGGGCTAATGTCTGATTATTGATACTTCTATGGCCAGGGCTTTAAAAATGGAACTGATAAATAAGTCTCTTTGATAGATTTCTTCAGGCTGAATTTTATAACTGTATGAATAATAAAACGAGGAATGTAGAAGAAAATAACTCCCTGGCACCAACGTCCTACACACAGGAATCTACTGCAGCTGAAGGGAAAACAGTGCCTAAATTAGGTACTTACCGCTGGCGAATTTGTGCCCTGCTGTTCTTTGCCACAACCATTAATTACATTGACCGTCAGGTACTGGGGATTCTGGCGCCGCAGCTTCAGGAAGAGATGGCCTGGAGTGAACTGGATTATGGTTATATCGTAACAGCTTTTCAGTTTGCTTATGCCCTTGGGTTTCTGCTGATGGGGCATATCATGGATAAATTTGGTACAGCTAAAGGTTTTTCCTTTGCAATTGTACTGTGGAGCCTTGCAGCCATGCTGCATGCTGTGGCCCGGTCTGTTGCTGGCTTTGGACTTGCCAGATTTGGTTTGGGTATTGGTGAAGCCGGTAATTTCCCTGCTGCTATTAAAACCGTTTCGGAATGGTTTCCTAAAAAAGAAAGGTCGCTGGCCATTGGTATTTTTAATTCCGGGGCTAATATTGGGGCTATTGTTGCACCACTTACAGTGCCGTTTATTGCACTTTATTGGGGCTGGGAATGGGCCTTTATCATTACAGGCTCCCTTGGTTTTGTGTGGCTTGTTTTCTGGCTGAAGATTTATAAGAGGCCGGAGGTGCACCCTAAGCTAAGTAAGGCAGAACTTGCCTATATTCAATCTGATGATCAGGGAAAAGAAGAAAAGATACCCTGGATAAAGTTATTCCCTTATCGACAGACCTGGGCTTTTGCGCTGGGAAAATTTATGACAGATCCCATCTGGTGGTTTTATTTGTATTGGTTGCCTAAATATTTAAATACGACCCACGGTTTAACACTGGACAAAATAGGGTTGCCGCTGGTTGCGATCTACGTCTTTTCAGATTTAGGAAGCATTGCAGGCGGATGGTTATCATCCTTCCTGATCAAGCGAGGCTGGAGCGTTAACAAAGCCAGGAAATTTACAATGCTGGTCTGTGCGCTGGCGGTAACACCTATCTTCTTTGCTTCACTCACCGCTAACCTATGGGTGGCGGTGGCATTGATTAGCCTGGCAACTGCAGCGCACCAGGGTTGGTCGGCCAATCTGTTTACGCTGGTTTCTGATTTATTTCCAAGGCAAGCCGTAGGCTCTGTTGTAGGGATAGGGGGCATGGCAGGGGCAGTAGGAGGCATGATCGTCGCTACGGCCATCGGCTATATCCTTTCGGTTACGGGCAATTATTTTTCTGTGTTCATCATTGCCAGTGCTGCTTACTTATTAGCCTTACTGGTAATTCAGTTCCTGACGCCAAAAATGATTCCAGTAAGCACCAAAATTTAAGTTTTGCCCCTACAGGAAATAAAATTAGACCGTTTGAAACATTGCATGACTATCTCTGAGCAATTTCCGGCACAAGGGAAAATAGCACCTGCTGCTGTAACTTATGGCTAAGCCTTGATATACATGGAGAAGGAGATAATTAAAACTTCCACTTTATGATGGACAACAACAAAGCTTGATTACATGGTAGGCTACAAATTGCCGTTTATAAAGCTTAGGCGCTAAAAAGAAAACCTCCGGAAGCAGATCATCTGCCTCCGGAGGTTTTTTTAATCAGCATTAGAAAGTCAATATTGAACTATCTACAGAATGGGGTCTAATTACAGACCACCATCAGTGCCGGTTCCAGTACCAGTAGTTCCGCTACCTGTACCAGTTCCTGTACCTGTTCCAGTTCCAGTACCGCTACCAGTATCTGTGCCTGTGCCAGTACCTGTTCCAGTTCCACTATTTGTTCCGGTACCGGTGTTTGTTCCTGTGTTAGTACCGTTATTGGTATCTGTTCCAGTATCAGTGCCGGTTCCAGTGTTAGTAGTTGTGCCTGCACCTCTGTTATAAATGTTATACTCGTCGTTGCTTAGGTTGCCATTGCGGTCAGCATCCCAGGTATTAAATGTACCCTGGTTAAACTCCTCCTGGCTTATGGAACCATTGCGGTCAGTATCCCAGTCGCTGAACGAACCTGCAGTATTTGCAGTACCTGTTGTACCAGTGGTTGTGCCAGTAGTACCTGTAGTACCAGTAGTTTCGCTACCTGTAGTACCTGAATTAGTTGAATTACCCTGGCCCTGGGTGTTCATGTTTTGGCTTTGCATGTTACGCATGCCTTCGTTGTATTCTGCCTCACTGAGGGAGCCATTCTGGTCGGCATCCCAGGTGTTGAAGATTCTGGACTCGCTCATATTAGTATTGAACTCATCCATATCCCACTGCTGGTCGGTATTCCTGTCATACTGATTGAACTGATCTGTTGCTGTGTTAGAAACAGTTTCATTCGTTCCGGTAGTATTAAGGTCCGAATTTTCTTCGTAAGTATCGGCAGTTTCTACAGTGTTAGCATCCTGGTTTTCGCCGCTCTGGCCACAGGAAACTGTGCCAAATGCAAGAAGACCTGCTGCAATCAAGCTACCTACTGAATTGAGTGGGTTTAGCTTAGTATGGTTTGTTGATGACTTTTTCATTTTTGAAAATTTTGTTAAAAAAATTTGTCTGGTTTATTATACGGTTGATTGTCATTAGGTTACACAAAATGGCAAGAAGTTTAATAACATGGAGTCGTAGCGGTTTATAGATGGTCTATATTATTTACAACATTTGCAAGGGCCCTTGTTTTATCTATGCGACCACCCTTTTAATCTAATGCCGCTGCTTTACTTTTCCTGTTACTATTATCTTTCCAAACAACTTTAACAGGAAAGCGAGTACAATGTTTTTTTTCTGAAGAAAGTCACTAGGCCTGTAGCATGTCCAGCAGTGATTTTTTTAAGCTTTCAATATGCCAGTAAGCAACATTATCTTCCAAAAGGTTTAATGCGCCCCTTCTATTATTATAATTTCCAGATGAGCAATACCTGCCATAGGTGTAAAGTGGCATATGCCTTGCCATCTTCCATCACACAAGGAAAATGGGTAAAGGCTTTTGATGATGCCAGTGTAGCAGTAAATAATGAAATAAGCTTGCAGCCATTCGGCTACAGGGTATTAAAGAATCAATAAAAACCTACTAATTTTGATCCTGCTCTTGGGCGTAGATTTTATGTGTTACCGCTAAAGGCAACGCCGGTGGCAAACTGCCCCTGGCAAACCGCCCGTGGCAAAAGGATGCATAAACTTAGTGCCTGTAAGAGCAGTCATAAACGATACAAATTTTATAGTCTTTACTATTAGCATTTAGAAGGGAAACCTTCTTTGTAACTATGAGAAAATCAGTTTTACTATTCCTGTTTGCCTTTTTAGCTGCCATTCAGCTAAATGCACAGGTCATCAGCTCTCCGGATAAGAACCTTTCTTTAACGTTTGAGCTCAATGCGCGCGGTGTGCCTTCCTATCAGTTAAGTTACAAGAACAAGCCTGTGATCAAACCCAGCACCCTGGGCCTGGAATTGAAAGACAGCCCCGCACTGATGGAAGGCTTTACCGTTACTGACACAGCGCAAAACACGGTAGACGAATCCTGGGAGCCGATATGGGGGGAACAGAAATCCATCCGCAATAATTATAATGAACTGCTGGTAACGCTGGCACAGGAAGCGCAGAACGGACGCTACATCCGCCTCCGTTTTCGCTTGTTTAACGATGGGTTAGGTTTCCGTTATGAATTTCCAAAGCAGCAGGAGCTCAACTATTTTGTGATCAAAGAAGAAAACACCGAGTTTAATCTGGCAGGAGACCATAAGATTTTCTGGATTCCCGGGGATTATGATACCAATGAGTATCCCTACATGACCTCCCGGGTTTCCGAAATTCCCAAGCTGCAAAAACAGGCCACCATTCAGATCACGGCACAGCAGCCGATTCCTACTCCGTCCGTACAAACGCCGTCAATGATGAAATCTGCCGATGGCCTGTACATCAACATTCATGAAGCCGCTCTGGTGAATTACCCTGCCATGCAGCTGAATGTGGATGCAGAAAACCTGAAGTTTAGCTCACACCTGACACCTGATGCAGTAGGCAATAAAGGCTATTTACAAACCGACACCCACTCTCCCTGGCGTACCATTGTGGTGAGCGACAAGGCTACCGATATTCTGGCCTCCAAACTGATCCTGAACCTGAACGAACCTACTGCTTATGAAGATGTTTCCTGGATCAGGCCAGTGAAGTACATGGGCGTTTGGTGGGAATATTTTGTGGCAGGTAAGAGCTCCTGGGCCTATGGTACAGAGACTAACGTAAAGCTTGATCAGGATTTTAGCAAGCTTACCCCAAGCGGACGCCATGGTGCTACGAACGAAAATGTACGGAAGTACATTGATTTTGCCGCCGCCAATGGTTTCGATGCCCTGCTGGTAGAGGGCTGGAATATTGGCTGGGAAGACTGGTTTGGTAACTGGAAAGAAGATGTGTTTGACTTTGTAACGCCCTATCCTGACTTTGATGTGGAAGCGCTTAACCGCTATGCTGCCGAGAAGGGCATAAAGCTCATGATGCACCACGAAACCTCCGCTTCAGCCACCAACTATGAGCGCCGCCTGGACAGAGCCTTTCAGTTTATGACCGACCATGGCTACGATGCGGTAAAGACAGGTTATGTCGGGAATATCATCCCCCGCGGGGAGCACCACGACAGCCAGTGGATGGTAAACCATTACATTCATGTAGCAAAAAGGGCAGCCGATTATAAGATCATGATCAATAGCCATGAGGCCGTTCGTCCAACAGGTCTTCATCGTACCTTTCCCAACTGGATAGCACAGGAATCTGCCCGCGGTACTGAGTTTGAGGCCATGGGCGGTCTGGCACCGGAGCATACCACCATCCTGCCGTTTACGCGCCTGATGGGGGGTCCGATGGACTATACCCCCGGTATCTTCCAGACAGATCTTTCTTATTATGGCACCGGCAGTAACCAACGGGTAAACACTACCCTGGTGAAGCAGCTGGCCTATTATGTTACCATGTACAGCCCGCTGCAAATGGCGGCCGACATGCCCGAGAACTATGCCCGCTTTCCCGATGCTTTCCAGTTCATCAAAGATGTGGCCGTAGACTGGGACGAAACCTGGGTGCAGGAAGCTGAGCCGGGTGATTATGTTACCATTGCCCGCAAAGCCAAAGGCAAAGACGAGTGGTTTGTGGGAGGCATCACAGATGAAAATCCGCGTACTGCTACCATACCTTTTCATTACCTGCCAAAGGGTAAGCAGTACATTGCCACCATCTATGCAGATGGCCCTGATGCCAGCTATGACAAAAATCCACAGCGTTATAAAATCCGCAAGGTGATTGTAACCTCTAAAAGCCAGCTGAAACAGCAGTTAGCTTCCAGCGGTGGGGTGGCCATCAGTATAAAGGAAGGCAGTAAGGAAGAAATGAAAGGATTGAAAAAACTTTAATAGCTACCAAACAGCAACTTAAGTTAGGGAAGCATAAGTCATTTAAGCAGTTTGTAATGAAAAAAACCTTTGAAGCCTGTCGCTATCAAAGGTTTTTTTATTGTTGTGTGTAAATGTTTCAGAAAGCTGAATACTGAACTGAAGGGATTATTCCGGCAGACATTTTTCGCTCTGCTGCTATTATCCTTTCCGCTGTGAAGCACAGGCCAATCATAATTTCACTTATACCTTTAGTATTATTGGAATTCACTACAATCCTGCGTTGGCCTGTGTACCCCTGCTGCCTGCTGATATACCAGGCTTGCACCTAAATGTCCGGAATATGCCAGGTAGACAGTACCGATAAGCATAAGGACAAGCAGCGCGGCTTCCTGTAGCCTGAAATACTTAAGCGGAAGTTTATAAAAGTACAGGATCCCATCCAGCAGGGCAGCAACCGTAAACAGCCAGGCAAGCGTATAGGCTGTGTTTTCATGTGTTTTCAGAATAGTCGGGTCACATAAGGAACGGGTCACCTCACTGTGTGCCAGATCGCCGGTATAAATCCCAATCCAGGCAGCAGGTACCCCTGCATAGAGCGCAACGCGACTCATGTACCGCCAGCTATGCCGGTGCTGTCCTTTCAGAAAAAGTGATACCAGCCGGGCAATGGTGGCCAGTAATAATAAAACAATAGGGAAATGGACTAACATAGGGTGCCAAACCTCTGTTCGCCATACATCAGGAAGTTGTTGCATCCTACTGGATAATATTCACCGCAATTGGATCCAGCCTGTTTCCCTTTCTTTCTACGGTAACCTCTACTTGTTGGCCTTCCTGCAGAGCATCAAAAGTAGCAGTTTGTCCGCCCTGGGTAAGGGTAGTCTGTTCAGTAAAATAGAGCTCCAGGCGTTTGTCGTCCTGCGTATTCACGTAAATCTCAGATTCATCGGCATTTACTTTATCTATTGTGCCCTGGTAAGTACCAGATTCTACCACATCGGTGCTTTGTCCACAAGCAAACATACCCATCAGAAGAGCAATCAAAAAGAGGTTCTTTAACATGTTTGTTTTCATAGTATTATTAGGTTTAGCATTGATTTACAGATCAGGCAAATGTATAAAAATATTGTGTAGAGGCGCTAATTTCAGTCTTGAATCTGCTTTTTACTTACTTTATGCGCGGCGCTGTCATCAAGATGACAGCTTTCATTTGCTTGCATCGGATGAGGGCAGCCCAAG
>JASLAE010000038.1 GCA_030147305.1 Cesiribacter sp. | reverse complement strand
CTATTCAACAGGATGAATACTGAGAAACAAATTCAGCCACCCACGCTCCTGATCTGGGGCAAGCAAGATCAATTCCTGAGCCACGAGATGGCTTTACCCAGTATCCACTGGTGTAAAAAAGGCACCTTAAAAATGATTGCAGATGCCAGTCATTGGGTACAGCATGAAAATGCTGAACTGGTCAATGGATTGATTCTGGATTTTATAAGAGCCAAAGAAGATGTATAGAATGCAGAGCTTGATCAGAATCGCCTAAGCATTGAGCATCATCGGGAAGCGAAGCTGTATGGTAGTGCCTTTACCCAGGATGCTTGTCAGGGTAATATTGCCACCCAATCTTTCTGTGAGTTTCTTAACTACATACAGGCCTAAACCATTCCCTTTAGAGGATTCATTGGCCCGCACGTACATATCAAAAATCTTTGGATGGTAATCTTCTCTTATCCCCTGACCGTTATCTACAACCTCAATCAGCAGTTGCTCTCCCTGTTGTGCCACTTCAATATTAATCTTTGGCGTTTCATTACTGAAGAAGATGGAATTTTCAATAACATTTTCCATGATGGGATATAATATGCCATCTGTTGAAAGGTAGGGCACTGACAATTTATTCTGCACTACTATTTGGATGTCTTTTTCCCGAATAGGCTGCTCGTAGCGCTTAAGAATACGGCCAATTATTTCATCGAAATCCGTCCTGGTTTCAATACCTTCGAAGGTTGCATAATGACTGAGGTCTTTCAGTTTTTCCAGCATCCTGATTAAATCATGTGCCGCTTCTTCAGCATAAGAAAAAAGTTGTAACACCTCCAGATCCCGGGTTGTATGGCGCGCTACGTTAGCAAGACCCAAAATGGTGGTAAGGGGACGTCTGAAATCATGCGAAGCTCTGTAAAAAATAGTGTTCAGTTCTTCACTGGCTTCTATTAATTCCTGCGTTCGTTCCTCCACCTTTTCCTCCAGGTAAAGGTTAAGTCGTTTAATCTCTTCGTTCAGCGTCAGCAACTCGTGGTTTACCTCTGCCAGCTCTTCATTCTTGCTTTCTATATTATGAAGCAGGAGCAGCTGAGATAACTTGTTTGCCAGTAACTCTGCAATAAGGCGGATTAGTCGAAAATCGGGGTCACTATATGGATTTATTTCTTTAGACGCCACAGACATCACAAGGCACTGATCTTCATTGACGGTAAGCGGTAGTGCATATATGCTATTGACCCTTTCATGATCGAAGAGGCTCTCCTTCAACTGATCAATTGCTTTTAATTTTTTACCATACAAATAACGCGGCAGCCCTTCCTGCAACAGTTGCTGCTCAAGCTGTTCTAACGGACGGTTATGAACAATCTGTTGTTCATGCACTTCACCTCGGAAAACCTCCAGCGCCAGCTCTGTTTCTTTATATTTGAAATAAAATCGGAGTTTGTACAGGTCTAGTACATACTTGGCCTGTATCGCCAGTACTTTTCCTACACCCTCAAGCGAATCGGCAGCACTAATGGCCGAAGCAAAATTTGAAAAAGCTTCGTAGCGGATTCTAAGGGATTTATGTAGTGGGTGCTGGTCCGACATAAGTGGTATGAAAAGGGCAATGATGCTCCCTCTACTTAGTTTCCATTAATTCGTTGTCGATTTTAATTCCGGAAATATCAGCAATGGTATTGATCATATTGGTGAGATCGGCCAGTGCCATGAGTTCCTGAATTTCATCGTTATTGAAACCTTCTTCCCGTAGCTCTTCAAAGTCTGCATCAGTAATACTTTCCGGTCTTAGTGCAGCATGTGTAACCAGACTTAACGCTACTTTATAGGATGCAGGAATGAAACCAGCCTCCAGGTTTTCTGTGAGTTTAATGTTTTTATCTCCCGTCAGGGTGTGGCTGAGACTATCGGCTATAACGCCATGGGCATGGGCACAATACTGACAGCCTTTTTTCTTAGAGATGTTGTAAATGATAAGTTGTTTCAAAATAAAGGGTACCTGCCCCAGCAGCATTGTAGATTTCAATTTAGCCCAGTTACCTTTTAAAAGCGTAGCATTGCTGCCCTGGCATTTAAACCAGTTCAGGACAAAAGGGATGCCCATGTCGCGCATCGTTTCATCGTAAATAGCTTTTACTTCGGGGCTTGCTTCCGCATAAGAAACAATCCTGAAGCGTGTAGATAGCGTGGTAAGGGTAGTTGATGACATGGGCTATAAGAGAATTTCGGGGCAATTGATTGCTTACAATTTTTTGCTATACCGTTCTACCAAAATTAAGTATTCATTGATAATAAAAACACCACATGTAATAAATGGAGTTTAATTATGTCTTTGTGAAGCCTTTATACTAATGTTCTTCAAGTCAAATTTTAAGAGGAAATTTACCTAACGGACCACCCATAATGTGATGTAAAGTGTTTATGAAACCTCCGCCCTACTCCTGCCTGGTTGAGTAATAATAAAAACCTTGGTCTTGATAAAATGTATGATAAATAGACTTACCCTGCTTGTCTACTGAATAAATCATACAAGCTGACCGTTAGCGCACCTTTTATGTTTAATGCTTAATTACACAAACGCTACTGTGCTATCCAATGCCTAAAATCACATGTAAAATTAGGTTGGATAGAGTTTTAAAGCGATGAATATAAAAGTAACCTCCGGCTGAGAATCTGCAACAGCAGAACAGGTATGAAAAATTGGAAAATCTACAAGATTAGGTTTGTGCAAGCATTTGATCTAAGTGCTTTGTTTTCTAAACCCTTGAATACTTAATATTCAAAACGCAAGGACATATGAGACCAAAAAGCAGGCATTCATTTCAGCCGCACCTTTATTAATATATGAAAGTACTACCAAAGAATTATTTTCCTTCAGAGATAAAAGGTTGCAAAATTATGAACGGTCTGAAGGTATGTTCTTGTGGTAACCATGCGTTAGCTGTAAACATACATGGGCCGTTTACGGTATTATATGATAATCATTAAGCAAAAAAACAATTCAGTAAGGGCTTCCATATTCATGTAGAGTACGTGTTATACTATGCTTGTCCCTGCAAGACAGTTACTTACATAACAGTGTACTTTTAAGCTATATTTATTGTTGATCATTATAGGATTATTATGATTTAATTTTGAATATTTGCAAAGTATCATGACGCGATATAAAGTTGGCTCAGTCTATACATCATAGTAATTAAGGATGATTATCATAAATAATCATTTTCATTAACTGCTACCCATAATAGAAATAGGCAAACTTATAAACAATTATATATCAGCGTGATAATAAGCTCTAGTACAAATTTGGATTAACAGTTGAATGAATATTTGTGTATTTTTTATGCAGAGTTTAAAGAATTTATAAGCCGGCGTTAAGCTTTTGTATACTACAAGAGTACAGTCACTGTTATTAATAGTAGGTGCCATTGGCTTCAATAACGCGAACGTAGAAATTTTTACGAACTGCACAGATTCCTCCGATCATGAAATGTGTTCCCGTTCTCGAAAATAGATATAACAGCATCAGGCTGACCAAAAGTCAGTCGGAAAAGCAAAACCAGCTCACTAAGTTGCTCATTCAGTATCAGCAGGAAGAGAAAGCAAGCATGCTGACGCGGGGCCATGCTGCCGAAAGATTTGCTGATGTCCTGGAGCTCCTGCCCTCCAGCCAAGGTTATAGTGACTTCTGGCTACGGACATCAGGTTATCTGTTTAACCAGCAACGGGCGCTGGCCCTGAAGCAGGCAGGCCTGATTGGTATAGCACTTCGTTTGGATCATTTCGAACCCGATAAACATAACAGCCTCAGAGGGTATAAACACTCTTATGGTTGGGTATTAAAGGCAGCAGACATTGCCCGCAGTTCAAATCTGATACTCTGCCTGCGTTTATCCCCCAGCCCGGGCTTTATCACTCCAGATAATCTTTTCACCTATACCAGGCTTGCCAAAAAATTAGGAGCTACATTCATCCAGCTCGTTGAACCCGGCACCTCCCATGAACTTATGATAAGTTCGGACTCTTTAGCTTTTGATGAAATAATGGTCATAGATGATTTTACCGAAATGAT
The DNA here is from genome assembly GCA_030147305.1 of Cesiribacter sp. Lineage (GTDB taxonomy): Bacteria > Bacteroidota > Bacteroidia > Cytophagales > Cyclobacteriaceae > Cesiribacter. The sequence continues at coordinate 391 of JASLAE010000038.1, read as the reverse complement.
CAACTATGAAAAAGACTTCATCAACTGGCCGGTCATTAGCTACAGACTTGCCAGACAGCAAAAAACAGATAAAAGCCCGCAGGACGCAAAGCACTCTTTATTTGTGGATGCTACCGGTAAAATTCATTCTACTACATTCTAATAGAGAATGACACCTGCTGCATTTAAAGTTTATCACTGATCTTCCTAAGAAAAGGATGGATTAGGTATTGTGCCAGTTGGAAATGCGTTTGCTCCTGCAAAATTTCGATGGCTGTCAGCAACTTTCATGCTCCTGCGCATGCCATTCTATTTTTTTACGTTAATTTCGGCAGTTCCCATTAACCTCTGCTGCTATTGACAGTATGCCCGGACCATTTACGCTTAAGCTTTCTGTGAAAAAACTCATTGG
>JASLAE010000010.1 GCA_030147305.1 Cesiribacter sp. | reverse complement strand
GGGTAGGAATGAAAAAAACAGTATTTGTATGAGAGAACAAGAATATTTAAAAAGTAGTATGCACTACTATTAAATACAGAAAAATGCTGAACAGAAAAGTGCTGCTGGTATAATATTAGTATCATAGAATCAGCTACCAGTTATCTCTGTGTTGAAGCTTTTTATGGATAAAAAGGTAGCTATACTGTTCTCATTTTCTAACATCTTCTTAGCTGTTCTTTAATCTACCATTCTACAGAATCAGCATAAAAAGCTGTTCATTTCTGATCATTATAGCTTCATTCGTTTGTAGCCCTAAGCAGTTGCATAGTTCAGCAATTAAGCGTATTAATTAATCATTGGCATGATAATACCAGACAAGACCTCTTTTGCTGAAGATACTTTAGTAGGTAGTAATGGTAAACAGTGTTGCGGGGTTCTATCTTGGAATAGTTTTATTGAGGCCGAAATGACAGGAACTGTTTTGAGTTGATTTTTCCAATCAAAAGTTTTCCAACACAGGGCTCCATGCATTAGCTCGATGTGATGGGTCAGGGTATGGGAAAAATTTCTCCCGGCTCTAGAAGCTGTAATTGCCCGTTGATCAGGCCATTTTGTTGTAAATTTTTGATCATCTGGATTGGTTCCCCCATTGGTTCGTCAGATAAGTCAAAGGTGCCATAATGCATCGGCACCATTATTTTTCCTCCCAATTGATTGAATGCTTTTACAGCTTCCTCCGGATTCAGGTGTGAGCCCTGCATCAGGAAGGAGGGTTTATAGGCACCTATAGGAAGCAGGCACAGATCAATGCTTCCAATGGCTCCTACAATATTGCCGAAATGCTTCTGATAGGAAGTGTCCCCTGCATGAAAGATGCTGGTCTTTCCATCATTGATGTAGAAGCCTCCCCATAGAATATCATTTAGATCAAACAGACCTCTCCTGTGCCAGTGTATGGCAGGAACAAAAACAATTTTAAGGTCTTTTTTTATCTCAAACTGTTGAAACCAGGCCGCTTCCTGATGCCTTGGAAGCATGGATAATTCCGAGAACAGGGAACTGATCCGCATGGGGCCCAGCAATTCAGCACCAGGATTATTCTTCAGGATCTTGTTCAGAGACTTTACATCAAAGTGATCTCTGTGAGCATGTGAAATGAGTATATAATCTATCCCTTTTAATTCATCTACCGGGATGGGAAAAGGAGCTTTGCGACCGATAAAAGGGAGGCCACCAACAACCGGATCAATCAATATGGTTACATTCTCCAGTCGGATAAGAAAGCTTGCATGACCAAGCCAGATCAGATATCGGGTGGGTGTAGCTGGTAGCTGGTTTAAGGGATGGGTTTGTAGTTTAAAGGTGTCCTTTTTTTTCTCTTCTTTCTGCGGATTGGTGCTCAGTTTCCATTTAATGACTTTTTTTAGTGTAGGTTCAGGATCTGGGTAAGGATAGTTAGTAAAGCGATTCTCACTTTTCCTGTTTCCATTGAAGTTTGGTTTGATAAAGGATAACCTGGAATTATAGACATATTTGCCCATATAGATTAGAAGGGAACAGGTGAAGTTAAAAGTAGTTTATGAACAGCTGGTAGATTAAGCAGCCTCCTATGCTTTGAAAGCAATTTATTCTGATAAATGTTTAACTAAATTAAAGGGGAGTCCAGCGCTTATTTTAAGATGTTAAATCCTCATAATTATTACATTTATTTGTTTTTAAATGTTCAAACACAATAACTTAGTATTCATTACTTAAAGCAGTACATTAATATACCAGCCAGATGTTTAGGAAAGTCTTTCTTATTACGATAAGTGTTCTTTTAAGCTTAGTTAGTCAAGCTCTCCTGGCCCAACAAACGCAAGCGGGGCGTACTGCACTTCCTGAACAGATCAATTCTTCTTTCATAGAAATTCGTCCCTTTATTACCGGTGATGGACAATCGCTTTACTTCAGCAGAAGGGAACATCCTGATAATATGAATGGAGAAAAAGACATGCAGGATGTGTACGTTGTGCATCGCAACCAGGACGGTTGGGGTGAGCCTGAAAACCTGGGCAGGTCGATCAATAATAAATATGCCAACAGTTTATGTTCTGTAAGTCCCGATGGGCAGGAGCTGCTCCTGATCAATACCTATACAAGGTTTGAGGTGCCACTGGTTACCTTTAGAAAACAGGGAAATCGCTGGGGAAAGCTGGAGCCAGTGGTTATACAGGATTATTATAACACCAATGATTATCTGGACTTCTTTCAGAGTCATCGGGAGCAGGTATTACTTCTTGCAATCCAGTCAAGGGAAACCCTTGGCCAGCAGGACCTGCATGTGAGTTTTCCGCAGGAGGATGGAAGCTGGAGCAAACCACTTAATCTGGGCCCTGGTATCAACACCAAAAAATCTGATTTTGCTCCCTTTATAGCCGCTGATGGCATAACACTGTTCTTCTCCAGTTATGGCCTCCCGGGAAAAGGGGGTGCGGATATTTTCTATTCTGTCCGCCTGGATGATACCTGGCAAAATTGGTCCATTCCAGTAAACCTGGGAGCACATATTAACACCCCCGGTGAAGAAACCTACTGTTCCCTTACAGATGACATGCAGCAGATTTTCTATGTTTCCTATCGGCAGGGATCGGTTATACGGGATATTTATCAAAGCCCCCTTGAGTATGATCCAAACATGCCTGATGCAGCAGCTGTGGTTGCTAAAAACACACAACATAATGCTCCAGATGTAGTACAAAAACGAATAGAGTCCGTAAATAGCGGTTCAGAAATACAGGCTTCAGTTACTCCGGAAACCGGTATTATGTATGCTTCAATTAACGCAACAACTCCCTACCCGGAAGAAATTACACAATCACCCCCCCCGGCACATCCAATAATTGAAGAACATGCCGGGCATGGGGCAAAAGATTCGCGAAAAATGGTGACCAGCGCAACAAAGACCAAGGATGACTTGGCGCTCTCTGTGATCCATAGAGCAATTCCCTCGGATATACCGCAAGTGAAACAGTATATGGTTCTGAAGCATGTCTACTTTGATTTCAACCAATCTGTTATTAAGCCGGAGGATTATGTAGGCTTGCTGCAGGAATTAAAGCAGTTTGTAAAACAGCACCCCAATGCAAAGCTTAAAGTAGTAGGCCATGCAGATGAAATGGGCTCTGTGGGAGAGAACCTGAAAATTAGTAAACTGCGGGCTGAGGCTGTAAAAGAGCTTCTCCTTAAGCAGCAGGTTGCAGAAGAAAACATCATTGTAACATTCAAAGGGGAGCAGGCCCCGCTGGCTACGAACGACGATGACCGGGAGGGGAGGGAGCTAAACAGAAGAGTAGAGTTTTATATAATGATGCCAGCAGCAAATTAGTAAACAGGCAATAGGTGTTAAGAAGATATAGTGAAAGTCCGAAATCCGATGGTTTCGGATTTTTTTATTAAAAAAGGATTAATAATATACTATTTCTAACCTAGTGTGGAAAAAAAATGTTGCTGTAAGCACTTGTTTAGGTAAGATGTTGTAAATTACTCATACCATGCATATTAGTAAATTATAGAACATCTTTTGCATGAACAGAACCCAAATAAGAATATAAGAAAAGGGTACGCATGTGGCTTGTATGTTCCAAAGAAAATGCAAAGATTGCAGCTTCATAAGCCTGTAAGGGAATCACAATTTAGCCATAATTTATACGTTGGAGATTGCACAAGGATTTGGTATGAGAGTTTCGTTGGTATATACCATACTGCTAGTACTGTGCATTGGAAATGTCTGGGCGCAGCATCCTGCCATTCGGCCTCAGGGAAATTCAGATTTTGAAAATGGTCTTGAGTTGCTCGAGAAAGAACAGTGGGCAGCTGCCCGGAGAGCTTTTGCGCGGTATATCGAGCAGGAGCAGCCAGCAGTGAACGATCTGCGCCGTGCAGAGGCTACATATTATGTAGCGTACAGTGCCCTCAACCTGTCTAACGATGATGCAGAGGCACTCACCGAAAATTTTCTGGTTCAGTACCCAAGCCATCCTAAAGCACAGCTTGCTTACTATGAATTAGCAGGTTATTACTACAATGCCAATAAGTATGCCAAGGCTGCTTCTTATTATGAAAAGGTAAACCCGGCAGCACTTACACCAGCCCAGCGCGACGAAGTTGATTTTAATCTTGCTTACACTTACTTCAGCAACCGCGATTTCGACAAAGCGTTAGAGCGATTCAATAAGCTTAAAAGATCCAGTAATCGTTACGCCCTGGCATCCAGCTATTATGCTGGATATATTTATTTTAACAAGGGCGAGTACGACCAGGCTGCTTATGATTTACAAAAAGCTGAGCAGAATGAAGCCTATGCCGCTGCTGTACCGGGCCTGATGGCCAACATCTATTATCGTCAGGGGCAGTATGATAAGCTAATTGAATATGCAGAGCAGAAACGCTCATCCGGCAGAGGCAAAAATGCTGGTGCTTCCGAACTTGAACTCTTAACAGCAGAGGCTTACTATAAAAAGGGTGACTACACCAAAGCAGCAGAGCTGTTTGAGCAATATGCCGGTAACCGCAAAGTAGAAGCCCCGGTAACTTACCGCATGGCTTTTTCTCAGTACAAAAGCGGTCAGCCAAAAGAAGCAATCGAAAACTTCAAAGGTGTTGCCAATCAGCAGGATTCTTTAGGCCAGTATGCTGCTTATTATCTAGGGCACTTATACCTGGATCAGAACAACGAACCTTTTGCACAAACCTCATTTCAGCGGGCGGCTAATTTAACGTTCGATCCTGCCATCAAAGAAGAGAGTTTATACAAGCTTGCTAAAATTCAGGTAAAGCAGCAAAATTACGATGCAGCTGCAGTAGCTCTTCAGGAGTTTGTTGAACAGTATCCGCGCTCGGCTTACCGCCAGGAGGCAACTGAGCTGTTGGGTGAGTCCCTGCTAAAAAATCAAAACTACGAGCAGGCTATCACTTATATAGAAAAGCTTGAGAACAAGAATCCCAGAATTCGCAAGGCATATCAGGAAGTTACATACCTGAGAGGCGCAGAGCTTTTCAATACTGGTAAGTTTTACAATGCAGTTCAGCATTTCGAAAAGTCGCTTCAGTATCCTGAGGACAATGAGCTTTCTGTTAAAGCAAACTTCTGGAGTGCCGAGGCTTATGCTATCGGACAAAAGTGGGACGAAAGCAAAAATGCCTATGCTGCTGTATTCAGAACGGCTGCCCCTAATTCAGAGTTTCACACCAAGAGCCGCTATGGCATTGGCTACGCATACTTTAACAGCAAGCAGTACGACAAGGCACTTCCACATTTCAAGGCCTTTGTTGAAACGGCTGGCGCAAAAAATCCCTTTTACCCGGATGCCCTGTTAAGACTTGCAGATACATATTATGTAACCAAGGCCTACAGTACTGCGCTTGATACTTATCAGAAAGCAATGCGCGAAAATAATCCTGAGAAAGATTACGCGCTTTTCCAGATCGGTCTTGTCAATGGCCTGCTGGATCGTAACGAAGATGCCGCAAAAGCATGGAACACGCTGCTGAGTGATTATCCTAACAGCCAGTACAGAGATGATGCCCAGTTCAATAAAGCAGAGCTGCTTTTTGATCAGGGACAATATACGGAGGCAGTTCAGCAGTTAACACAATTTATCAAACAGCAGCCCAACAGCCCTTTTACACCGTACGCCTACAGAAGCCTGGCACTTTCCTACTTCAACTTAAAGAATTACGAAGGCGCAGCTAATGGCTACATCCGCATTCTGGAGAATTATCCTTCTCATGAAATAGCAAATGGCGCGTTACTTGGTTTGCAGGAGGTTTTAAATCTGCAAAATCGCTCTGATGAATTTGCTCGTTACCTGAGTATGTACAAGAAAGCTAATCCTGCAGATCAGGCACTGGAATCCGTTGAGTTTGAGTCTGCTAAGAACCTTTACTTCTCGCAAAAGTATAAGCAGGCTGTAGATCAGTTACAGACCTATATCAGGAATTATCCTGCCAGCAGCAATACTCCAGAAGCTCGTTTTTATCTGGCAGAATCATTATTCAGAAGTGAACGAACGCAGGAAGCCATGCTGGAATACCAGACGCTTGCCAACAATGGTCCGTCGAATCTTCAGGTACGTTCAGTACAGCGCCTGGCCGAGTTAAGCTTTAGCGATGGTGAATATGAGACTGCCATCAGGAACTACCGCAGACTGGAGAAGCTGGCCTCTAACCGCAGACAACAAGTGGATGCGTGGGCCGGCCTGATGGAAACCTACTACCTGAGAGAGCATTTGGATTCAACAATCTATTATGCAAATCAGCTGACGGAACAAAG
>JASLAE010000481.1 GCA_030147305.1 Cesiribacter sp. | reverse complement strand
GGTATAGAATACAGATTCTATACAGACTTAGAACATTCTAATAAAATGGATGAGAAACCATTTCTCGAGTTTGATATAACAAAACTTAAGGATTCTACAATTGTAGAAATAGCCAAATTTCATAAATCAAATTTTAACATTGATACCATTTTATCTACAGCCAGTAGTCTCAAATATATTAAAGAGATAAAGAAACTAATGACTGCTGAGCTTCAGGAACCGAGTAATGACTTTACCCGCTACTTTGCCTCCCAAGTCTTTGGAGGCAGATTTACAGAGAAGGTAATGATGGAATTTAAAGAGCTTGTGCATAAAAGCTTTACGCAATTAGTAAGCGAAAGGGTGAGTGATCGTTTAACTTCAGCTTTAAATAGTGAAGTGGGTAAAGCATCTAAAATCGTAGAACAGCCAGAAGCGACTCCAGAAGTGCCATTAGCAGATGTTGTAAATCCAAATATCAAAACTTCAGATGAAGAATTGGAAGGATTTCAAATTGTACGTGCTATTGCAAGAAGAAAGATCCCAGTTGTTAGAATTCACCATCGTGATACCCAATCTTATTTCGGTATATTACTGGATGATAACAATCGCAAACCCATCGTGCGCCTACATCTGAATGGAGGAAAAAAATACATCAGTCTCTTCAGCAAAGACAAATTAGAGATAAAAGAGCCGCTTAATGTATTAGAAGATATATACAACTACGAACAGCAGATTCTTGATATTTTAGATCATTATGAGAATAGCTGATTTTCTAATAATTATATGGATGAAATGCGATTAAAAAAGAAAAAAGCAGGCCTTCAACAAGCCTGCTTTTCTTTTGTCTAATGTCGTCATTGCGAGGGAGCGCAGCTGACGTGGCAATCTGGCTCTGGGACGCACAAAAACCAGATTGCCGCGATGCGCCAGGACGCGTAGTCTTGAAATGATGGGGTGTAGACCCAATGACGGAGTTATAGATGCTGGGCCTCTTACATATTCCGCCTGTACTGCCCGCCTACTTCAAACAGGGCATTGGTGATCTGGCCGAGGCTACAGTACTTGGCAGCTTCCATGATGCCTTCGAAGACGTTCTTGTTCTGGATGGCCAGGAGCTGCAGGGTGCGGAGCTGCTCTTTCGCCTGCTGTTCATTGCGCTGCTGCAGGTTTTGTACCGTTTCTATCTGTGCCCGCTTCTCTTCTTCGGTTGCCCGGATGATTTCGCCCGGCGTAACGGTAGGGCTACCTTTTGAGCTCAGGAAGGTGTTTACCCCAATAATGGGCAGCTCACCCGTATGCTTTAATGTTTCATAGTAGAGGCTTTCTTCCTGGATCTTGCTGCGCTGGTACATGGTTTCCATCGCGCCCAAGACACCACCCCGCTCAGTAATGCGGTCAAATTCCTTCAATACAGCTTCTTCTACCAGCTCGGTCAGCTCCTCAATAATAAAAGCACCCTGCAGCGGGTTTTCGTTCTTTGCCTGTCCCAGCTCCCGGTTAATGATCAGCTGGATGGCCATGGCCCGGCGCACACTTTCCTCCGTTGGCGTGGTGATGGCCTCGTCGTAGGCATTGGTGTGCAGCGAGTTGCAGTTGTCATATATGGCATAGAGTGCCTGCAGCGTGGTGCGAATGTCGTTGAAGTCGATCTCCTGCGCGTGCAGGGAGCGTCCGCTGGTCTGGATGTGATATTTCAGCATCTGGCTTCGTTCGTCGGCCCCGTACTTGTTGCGCAGTGCTTTGGCCCAGAGGCGACGTGCTACCCGGCCAATCACCGAGTATTCTGCATCTGTGCCATTTGAGAAGAAGAAGCTCAGGTTGGGCGCAAACTTGTTGATGTCCATACCGCGGCTCAGGTAGTACTCAATGTACGTAAAGCCATTAGACAGCGTAAAGGCCAGCTGAGATATGGGGTTGGCACCTGCCTCGGCAATGTGGTAACCGCTAATGGACACCGAATAAAAGTTTCGGATATTATTTTCAATAAAGTACTGCTGCATATCGCCCATCAGGCGTAGCGAGAACTCTGTGGAGAAGATGCAGGTGTTTTGGGCCTGGTCTTCCTTCAGGATATCGGCCTGCACCGTACCGCGTACGGCAGCTACAGTTTTAGCTTTAATCCCCTCGTACACCTCACGCGGCAGCACCTGGTCGCCCGTTACGCCCAGCAGCATCAGCCCCAGGCCATCATTCCCCTCAGGTAGCGGACCACTATACTGCGGGCGTGCAGCGCCTTTTTCTTTATATATAGCTTCAATCTTCCGGTTTACTTCTTCCTGCAGTCCATGATGCTTGATATAAAGCTCACACTGCTGGTCAATGGCCGCGTTCATAAAGAAGCCGGTAAGCATTGCCGCCGGTCCGTTGATGGTCATGGACACTGAGGTGGTAGGGTCGGAGAGGTTAAAGCCACTGTAGAGCTTCTTGGCATCGTCCAGGCAGCAAATGCTTACGCCGGAGTTGCCAATCTTGCCCCAGATATCGGGACGCAGGTCGGGATCGTTGCCATAGAGCGTAACGGAATCAAAGGCGGTGGAAAGCCTTGCGGCAGGCATGCCTTTGCTTACGTAGTGGAAGCGGCGGTTGGTTCGCTCCGGCCCACCTTCGCCCGCAAACATACGGGTAGGGTCCTCGCCCTGGCGCTTGAACGGAAATACACCGGCGGTATAGGGGAACTCGCCCGGTACGTTTTCCTGCAGGCACCAGCGCAAAATATCGCCCCAGGCAGTATAGCGGGGCAGCGCAATCTTGGGCACTTTGGTGCCGGAAAGCGTTTTGTGAAAAGTTTCTACTTTAATATCTTTGCCACGCACCTGGTACACAAACGCATCCTGGCGGTACTTTTGCGCTTTCTCCGGCCATTCCTGGATCAGCTTCCAGTTCTTGGGATCCAGCTCCAGCTTTACGCGCTCAAATTCTTCGTGTAACCCTTTGATCAGCCTATCCCGGTCTTCGAGGCGGCTGTTCTGCAGGCTGTTGAGAGACTGTTGGAGGCCAAAAAGCGTCTGGGCCACACCCGCTTGCTGCTCTACCCAGCTGTCGTAGCTGCGGTTGTTCTCTGAAATCTCAGACAGGTAGCGGGTACGGGCAGGAGGGATGATGAAGATCTTTTCGCTCATCTCGTCGGTAATGGCAAAAGAGCTGTTCAGGGCTTCCACCCCGGTCCGCTCCACAATCTTGTCCATTACAGCCTTGTAAAGCTTGTTCATGCCAGGATCGTTGAACTGCGAAGCAATGGTGCCGTATACCGGCAATTCCTCGTCTTTGGCGTCCCAGAGATTGTGGTTGCGCTTGTACTGTTTCTTGACATCACGCAGGGCATCCTGTGCACCGCGTTTATCGAATTTATTAAGGGCAATCAGATCAGCAAAATCGAGCATATCGATCTTTTCCAGCTGGGTGGCGGCGCCATACTCCGGCGTCATCACATAGAGGCTGGTATCGCTGTGCTCTGTAATCTCCGTATCGGACTGGCCAATGCCGGAAGTCTCCAGAATGATCAGATCAAAATCGGCAGCCTTCACGATGTCTATGGCATCCTGTACATATTTGCTCAGGGCCAGGTTGCTCTGGCGGGTAGCCAGGGAGCGCATATACACCCGCTCGTTGGCGATGGCATTCATCCGGATACGGTCTCCCAAAAGGGCGCCGCCTGTTTTGCGCTTGGAGGGGTCTACCGAAATAATGGCAATGCGCTTCTCTGGGAAATCCAGCAGGAAGCGGCGCACCAGCTCGTCGACCAGTGAGCTTTTACCCGCTCCGCCGGTACCGGTAATACCCAGCACGGGTGTGGTTTTGGTAACAGGCTGCTTTGTATTGGCAGGTGAAGCTGTAAGCTGCTCTCTGATCCTGGCGAATTCCTCCGGGAAGTTCTCGGCTGCAGAGATCAGGCGGGCAATATCTTTAGGGCGTTTGTTTTTCAGGTTCACCACCTCACCGTTCAGGTTCTGGCCTGTGGGGAAGTCGCACTGCTGCACCATGTCATTGATCATGCCCTGCAGGCCCATAGACCGGCCATCGTCGGGCGAGTAGATGCGGGTAATGCCATAGGCATGCAGTTCCTCAATCTCTGTGGGTAAAATGGTGCCACCACCACCGCCAAAGATGCGGATGTGACCGGCGCCGCGCTCCTTCAGCAGATCAAATATATATTTGAAAAACTCCACATGGCCACCCTGGTAGGAGGTAATGGCAATGGCCTGGGCATCTTCCTGAATGGCCGTGTCCACAATCTCCTGCGCCGAACGGTTATGGCCCAGGTGAATTACCTCGCAGCCGGTGGCCTGAATAATGCGGCGCATGATGTTAATGGCGGCATCGTGCCCGTCGAAAAGGGAAGCCGCCGTAACGATGCGGATGTGGTGTTTAGGTTTATAAGGAGCAACCGTAGTCTGAGACATGGTAGAAAAATTTAATCGCTTGAAAATAAGCCTGCTACTGCTAAGAAAGCAGCCTGACGGCAAATAGGTACTGCTACAATCGATTGCAAAAATAAGGCATTTACGCCTGATTTGCTAACGCTCGTTCGGGAGAAGGCAAACTCTACTTTAGTTTTACCGTTCTGCTACTGAAAAGTTTTTGAATAGGTTAAAAATTGAAGCGGAACAGATGCAGTATAAAAATGGATTAGTGTTTTCTGGCGGTGCGTACAGGGGCATGGGACAGGTAGGAGTGTTGAAGGCCTTGCTGGAACGGGGCATTGCGCCGGACATCATGTGCGGAACCAGCTCCGGCGGGCTCAATGCTGTGCTTTACGCCAGTGGCTACAGCCCCGACGAAATGTTTGATATCTGGATGAAAGAGCCATTTGGCAAAGTGATGAACCTGCACAGGCCCCGCTTTGGCCTGCTGAAACATGGTAAGATCGGGGAGCTGGTAAAGCCTTACCTTCGTTACGACCGGCTGGAAGATCTGCCCATGCGGGTACTGCTGACCAGCACCTGCCTGAACAATGGCAAGCAGCATGTATTCAGGGAAGGAGATCTGGTGAAGCTGCTGGAGGCAACCTGTGCAGTACCAATTGTCTTTGAGCCTGTGGAGATTGAGGGGCGGCAGTATGTAGACGGGGGTTTGGTGAGCAACCTGCCGGCCGAGCCGCTTGCCGGTAAATGCGAAAGACTGATCGGAGTATCCGTTAACCACATTCCGGACAAGGTACCCCTGGATGGACTCAAAGAAATTATGTATCGTACTATCTGGATTGGCATAGAAGCTTCCGTTGCCAGGACAAAGGAACTCTGTGACTGGTTTCTGGAACCAGAGGAGATGGGCAAACATGGCTTTATGGAACGAGATGCGCTGGAAGTGTTTTACCAGGCTGGCTATGATTATGCCTGCAAGTTTCTGGATGCCCAGGGGGTGAAGCAGCTTTCTTAAGCAATGCTGTGAATAACCAAATATTATGGTCAGGCCTTTATTTAGCTTTTATCATGAGTGCTTAAGTTCTTATGAAAAGTCAACAGGCAAAATGCCTGTACCCATAAACAAAA
>JASLAE010000468.1 GCA_030147305.1 Cesiribacter sp. | reverse complement strand
CCTTGGCGGCGGACAGCTGGGGCGTATGCTCATACAGGCGGCAGTAGATCTGAACCTGGAGCTGCACATGCTGGATCCGGACCCGCAGGCACCCTGCCATCAACTGGCTGCCTCATTCACTCAGGGTGCGCTTACAGACTACAACACGGTTTTACAATGGGGCAGTCAGTTTGACCTTATTACCATTGAAATTGAAAATGTAAATGTTGCAGCCTTAGAAGAGCTGCAGCGGCTGGGCAAAAAGGTATATCCGCAGCCAGAGGTAATTGCACTGATACAGGACAAGCGCACGCAAAAGCAGTTCTATCAGGAGAAAAAGATTCCTACCGCAGCTTTTATCCTCACAGAAAACAGGCAGGAGGTAGGCCAGCATCTGGATTTCTTTCCTGCAATTCATAAGCTGGGCAGGGAAGGCTACGATGGCCGTGGTGTACAGCGCCTTTCTTCTCAGGCTGACCTTGATAAAGCATTTGATAAACCCGGGCTGCTGGAGGAGCTGATTGCTTTTGAGAAAGAGATCTCTGTTATTGTAGCCCGGAGTGCCAATGGCGAAGAAAAGGCATTCCCGGCTGTAGAGATGGTGTTTCATCCCGAACATAACCTGGTAGAATATCTTTTTGCACCCGCCCGCTTAGAAGCTGCAATTGAGCAGGAAGCAGAAGCCATTGCTCTGCAAGTAGCCAGGGAGTTGAATCTGGTTGGGATACTGGCAGTAGAAATGTTTGTTACCCGTGAGGGTAAGGTGCTGGTAAATGAGGTCGCACCCCGACCGCACAACAGCGGGCACCAGACCATAGAAGCAAACCTTACCTCGCAATATGCACAGCACCTGCGGGCCATATTAGGTTTACCCCTGGGCGATACAGCTGCTAAACTGCCTTCTGCCATGGTGAACCTGCTGGGCGAAGCAGGCTACACCGGCAATGCACGTTATGCTGGCCTGGAAGAGGTTCTGGCACTTAGTGGCGTACAGGTACATTTGTACGGAAAAAAAATAACCAAACCATTCCGCAAGATGGGCCATGTCACTATTGTAGACACTGATCCGCAGCGACTCAAAGAGAAAGCCCATTTTGTAAAAAACACTTTAAAAGTAATTGCATGAGCAAGAGCAGTCCTTTAATCGGCATCATCATGGGCAGCCAGTCCGATATGCCTGTGATGCACGAAGCCGCCCAGATACTGGAGCAGTTTGACATATCTTTTGAAATGAGCATTGTTTCTGCACACCGCACCCCCCTGCGCATGGTGGAGTGGGCCCAGAAAGCCAGAGGCCGTGGCCTGCAGGTGATCATTGCCGGCGCTGGCGGCGCAGCACACCTGCCCGGCATGGTAGCCAGCCTTACTTCGTTGCCAGTGATTGGTGTACCGGTAAAAAGCAGCAACTCTATAGATGGCTGGGATTCGGTACTGAGCATTCTGCAGATGCCAGCAGGCGTTCCGGTTGCTACTGTAGCACTTAACGGAGCCAAGAATGCAGGTATTCTGGCAGCCCAGATCCTGGGCGCTACTGATAAGAAAGTTGCCAAACGACTGGATGAATACAAAGAAGAATTGCGCCAAAAGGTAGAGGAAATGGCGGAAAAGGTAGAAAGCCAGGGTTTCAAAGGCGGAAAGATTGGTTTTTCGCAGAGCTAGTGTGCTTCAGCCATGAACCCAAAACTTTTTAAACACAGCTGCACGGTCAGCTCCCTTGTGTAGCCGACCGTGCAGCTGTGTCTTATAACAGCATTCTAAAAACTTCTTCCAGCTTGCTTACAGTATTTACTTTAATCTGGAAGTCTTTCAGGTTAAGCCCTTTTTTGTTGAATTTGCTGATGTAGATCTCCTCAAAGCCCAGCTTTTCTGCTTCACTGATGCGGCTTTCGATCCGGTTAACGGCCCGCACTTCTCCGCCCAGCCCAACCTCTGCCGCAAATGCAATGCGGCTGCTGATGGCCACATCTTTCAAAGAAGAAATAAGAGAAGCACAAACTGCCAGGTCTATGGCAGGGTCCTCTACTTTAAGTCCTCCTGCAATATTTAGGAAAACATCGTGGACACCAAGTCTAAAACCACCGCGTTTTTCAAGTACGGCCAGTAGCATCTGCAGCCGTTTGGCATCATAACCAGTGCTGCTCCGCTGGGGGGTACCATAAGTCGCCGGGCTTACCAGGCATTGCGTTTCGATCATCAGGGGGCGATTCCCTTCCAGCATGGCGCCTATGCTAACTCCCGCCAGGGCTTCATCCCGCTGAGAAATGAGGATCTCGGAAGGATTGCTTACCTCGCGTAGCCCATCACCCGTCATCTCATAAATGCCCAGTTCCGAGGTTGACCCAAAGCGGTTTTTAATGGTCCGCAGGATGCGATAACTCATATGGCGGTCACCCTCGAACTGAAGCACCGTATCTACCATATGCTCCAACACCTTTGGGCCTGCCAAAGAACCTTCTTTGGTAATGTGACCAATCAGGAAAACCGGCACATGGCTTTCTTTGGCAAAGCGCATCAGCTCTGCAGTGGTCTCCCGCACCTGAGATACACTACCTGCCGCAGATTCTACCCGTACGGTTTGCAGGGTTTGTATAGAATCTATGATCACCAGCTCCGGCTGCATTTCCTCTACCTGCACAAACAGGTTCTCCAGATTAGTCTCTGACAGAATAAAGCAGTTAGGGCTATTGCGCTGCATGCGGTCTGCCCGCATTTTTATTTGCTGCTCACTTTCCTCTCCACTTACATAAAGTACCTTTAAATGCTTCATAGAGGTGGCTATCTGTAGCATCAGTGTAGACTTACCAATACCGGGTTCACCCCCAATCAGGATGAGTGACCCAGGTACAATTCCTCCGCCCAGCACCCGGTTCAATTCCCCATCCTGTGTTTCAAACCGCTCTTCGCTACGGGGCTGAATGGCCGTAATGGCCAGGGGTTGGTTTACACGCTTATAGGAGCTGCTACCCTCTGCGGCAGGCCGCCAGCTTTTAGTAGCCTTATCTTCTTTCTGTATGATTTCCTCAACATAGGTATTCCATTGCCCACACGATGGGCACTTACCAATCCACTTTGGCGATTGGGCCCCACAGCTCTGACAGAAATAGCTGGATTTTAATTTTGCCACTTAACTTTAATTATCGCTAAAAACTAAGCCTTTTTTCATTTATAAAACAATGAACTGCACCATTAAGTGCAAAAAGGGCCCCTTCTGCCTAAGCAAAAGGGGCCCTAATTAATCTATATAGCTGTTGCGGTGCTAATATTAGTTTTCTGCCAGTAGCTCATCGAAGCGTTGCATCTGCTTTCTATCATGTCCGTAGATGTCTTTGGCAAAAGTAATTCGGCCATCATCATCTACCCAGGCTGTACGGTAATCCAGAATAACAGGTAATTTTTCTTTTACCGGCACATCTTTAGGTTCATCCAGGTTCATATGTTCTTCAATTTTAGTCTTGTCCCAGCCTGCATCTTCCAGGAGATAGTGGGCAAGATCTACCGGCCGTTCCACCCTGATACAACCGTGGCTAAAGTCACGTTCTGCTTTCTTAAACAGGTTAGGATTAGGGGTATCATGCAAATAAATATCCAGCTCGTTCGGGAACATAAACTTGATATGCCCCAGGGCATTCATATCCCCGGGCTGTTGCACAATGCGGTAAGGAAACTCTTCCGGCGATACATCTTTCCAGTCAATATCAGCTGGATCCAGTTCTGCCGCGTTCTCGCTCCAGCCTTCATAAAGCTTGAAGTTATTGTTTTTCAGGTAATCAGGATTCTTCTGCAGGATCGGCAGCATTTCCTCAGTAGCGATACTATTTGGCACCGTCCAGGTAGGGCTAAAAGATATATATTCCAGCGTGTCGTTAAACAGCGGGGTACCGGTTGCATAAGCCTCGCCTACAATCACCTTCATGTCCATTACTTTATTACCTCCTTCGTAAATGTATAGCATATACTGCGGCACATTTACCAGCAGATACCGGTCATTAGGTCTTTCAGCACTCCAGCGCATACGCTCTAAATTAAGCTGCAGCTGGTTAATCCGTTCTTTTAATGGCGTGTTGAGCATGTTTAGCGTTTCGCCTCCTATGAGCCCGTCCGGCTCAAGACCATTTTTATCCTGATATACCATTACTGCTTGTACCAGCGTACTGTCATATACCTGTGCAATGCTGTCGGGCCGGGGAGAATTGTAAAAACCATCGGCTGCCAGACGCTCACGTAGCGTGGTAACGTACTTACTGCTGTCTCCTGCTTTCAGGGTAAGTTCATTTGGTAACTGGGGCCATTCTCCATTTTTTTCCAATAACTGCCTATAATTATTGTATGCTTTTTTAAGCGCAGCATATTGTGGATCCGGCGGATTCAGCTGATCCAGGGATTTGGCTATTTTGCCGTCATTCAGGGCTGATTCGAGGTGTGCTGCCAGATCGGTTTCGCGTGGGCTGGCCTTCCATAGCGTATCTACACGCGAGGGATCTACACGGCCTCTGAGCTTATGGCTGGCATATTTCAGATAGGCAGCCGTTAGCTCTTTGTCCAGCTTAGTAATCTGGTTAATTTCTGTTTCTTTTTCCTTCTCTACTTTCTGCTTAAGGTGGTATAAATACTGCAGTTTGTAATCTTCACTATTCAATCCATCTGCCGGGGCTTCCTCAATTTTTTTCAATAAAGCTTCACCCTCTTTGTTTACCCCTTTTTTCCGCATCCAGGCAGTTTGATAATCACGTTCCTGGTAGAAGTTTTTAAAATCATCATGCAAATCCTTTGGCAATTCCAGCTCTTTAATTGCTGCAACCATTTGCATACTGTCCGATAATTCTTCTGACATGGCCAGATCTATTTCTTCGACATCTAAACCGGCACCAAACCACCCGGCAAACATGCCTTTACGACCATCGTTGTCTGCGTTACTATTATTACAACTAAAGCCTGCGAATGCCATAGTAAACAGCATAAGCAGTCCAAATATTTTATTCAAAGTGTTACCTGAGCCTCTATTCATTTTATTTATGCAGTATTATTTATTCGTTTATGCAAAGCACGGATTAATCCTCCAGACAGAGGTTTTGGCTGTAATAGCAGATAAGTTAGAAGTAGATATTTGGTTGGAAGGGAGCTATAACTTATACGGTCAAATACAAGCTAAAGTTATATTGTTGCCAACAGCAAGAGATATTGGATGATGATCAGCCCATCAATCAAGCCTGTAAAATACCAATAGGGTTTTTGAGCAGAAGATAAGAATAGCAAAGGTGCTGTGATAACCGTTAGCAGAATGGTAGCTACGGCCGTATGGCTAAACCACACCAGCATG
>JASLAE010000451.1 GCA_030147305.1 Cesiribacter sp. | reverse complement strand
ATCAGTAGAGGTAAAGGTGGCATCATAACCAAGTGCCCTGAATTCATTGTTAAAAAGGGCTAGTGAACGCTTGGCCCCCGGAGAATCCTGAAATCGGTGGGTTAGCAGCCGATAAACTGCATAACTGATTGCTTCATCCCTGGCTGCATCAATATTCTCTGGCTGCTCTATGCCGGAGTATGGGCAGTAAAAGTCACGAAATGTATGGCCCAGCATATAGGGAGCAGCTCTATCATCAAAAGCAGCCCAGGCATCATACATGGCAATTGATGTATGAAATAGATTCCGGGCATGGATGGTTGGACGGGCAAAATCATGCTGTATAGCATCGATCAGCACTTCATTCCATCTTCTGGCAACTGAGTGAGTTTGTGCATTGCTTTCCGTTGACAGACAGTATAAAGATAATAAGGCAAGGGCAACAGCCTTTAGCAGGGCTTTCATGTAATGAATTGTTATGACATAAAGTTAATACAAGTTATTTATCATTATAATGCAAACTAACCATAAATCTTAGCTGCCCATAACATACTGGGTAATCTGCAAGCAGGGTAATTTATCCATCAATTCAGTCTATACAACCTGTTAGAAAGCTAACCAGATGTAGCAAGTGAAAGGGGCATAAAAGCATTCTGTTTATTTCTGCTTATTAGTATTGGTCTGATAATCCTTTCAATCACTGAAAAAATTAATTTCTTAGCAAAGGAAACCAGCTTTGAGAAAATTGCTGTTTAGCACCGAACAGCTTATAAAAAGAAATACCGGCAGATGACTCTGCCGGTATTAAAATCCATATGTGCTCTCAAATCCTTCTGAGGGGATATATCACTAACAAAAGTTAGTAAGCAACACCTACAGGATTAAGATTTGAAAAACAATTCATTGGACTAGACATTTTACCTCCTTTCTTTTAGTAAGAAATTGGCTTTACTAAAACCAGATAACACCCGTCACCGAATATTTAATGAAAATCAGCAGCAGAAAGTTCATGGCATTTACTGATTAATTATGTCGAATTTTTGCTGCTAAAATTGCATTGTGCTAACTCATATCCATAACAAAATAAGTATTTCTGCAACGTACTGAAATACAACCTGATAGAAATGAACAGGAAAGTGACTACTATTTTACTTCAAATGTCTGTTCATTTACACCAAGCTTGTTTTTTGAATGAAGCTCTACGGGAAACCCCCAAAGATACCGGATCTGCTCCAGGGTTTTTTTGGTGTTTTCCGACTCCAGCTTACGATCGTTGTAGATATAATGGGTGAGTGTAAGTCTGTTTGTCGCATGTACATCAACACCCGTCACCTGTATATTGGGTACATAGCTGATCCGGTCGTACTGCTGGCTCAACTGCTCCCGTACCTTCCTGTATCCGCGCTCATTATGGATGGCATTGATCATGTATTCTTTTTTATGCTCATCATCGGTGATGGCGAATAACTTCATATCCCGAATAACCTTTGGTGAGAGGTATTGCAGGATAAAACTATCATCCCTAAAGTTTTCCATAGCATAATGCACTTCTGTAAGCCAGTCTTTACCAATGAGCTCCGGGAACCACAGCCTGTCTTCCGGAGTAGGGTTTTGGCAAATGCGCTTAATGTCCATAAAGATGTTGAAACCCAGGGTGTATGGATTAAGCCCAGAAAAAAACTTGCTGCTATAGGCGGGTTGATACAACACACTGCTATGGCTCTTGATAAATTCTAACATAAACCCATCGTTTACATAGCCTTCGTCATAGAGCTTGTTGATGATGTGATAATGTGTGAAGGAAGCAAAACCCTCATTCATAACCTTGGTAGCCCCTTGTGGATAATAATACTGGGCTACCTTCCTGACTATGCGTACTATTTCACGTTTCCAGACAGGCAAGGTAGGTGCAAACTTCTCTATGAAGTACAACAGGTTCTCTTCGGGTTCCTGCGGAAACTTTTTACCTTTTTTAGTCGCGTTTTCTCCAACTTCTGCAGTAGTGGGCAATGTTTTCCAAAGCTCGTTATAATTCTCATGCTTAATGCTGGTGAGCTTTTTCATGCGCTCATTTTCTTCAGCGGCAGAACGCTTTGAGGGTTTTTTATAACGGTCTATGCCATGATTCATCAGGGCATGGCAGGCATCCAGCACCCGTTCTACTTCATCGCTGCCATAGGCCTCTTCGCATTTCAGGATATAATCTCTGGCAAAGACCATATAATCGACAATAGAGTCGGCAGAGGTCCAGTCCAGGAACATATAATTATTTGCAAAAAAAGCATTATGTCCCTGGCAGGCATGGGCAATCACCAGCAGCATCATGCAGGTGGAGTTATTCTCCATGTTGTAGCTGATACATGGATTTGAATTGATGACCATCTCATAGGACAAGCCCATTCTACCCTTGCTATAATTGCTCTGGTTAATAACGAAATCTTTACCAAATTTCCAATGCGGATAGGAAGTAGGCAGGCCCACTAGTGAATAGGCATCCAGCATCTGCTCGGAGGTAACGATCTCAATCTGGTTGGGATAAGTTTTGAGCTTTAGGTGTTCCTTTCCAATTTTGTCAATTACCATGTCTGCAGATTCCAGGGTCTGATAGTCCCAGTTAGGATTGCAAAACATGGCTTTGTATTTATCTTTCTGGTTTTGGTTCATGCTGGTGCTGCTTTAAACTCCGCTCAATTCACTTCTTTTCTTAAACAGTCCCCTGAAGATGGGCCAGATTTGATTTACTTCTTTGATGCGGCGCATAGAGAAGTTTTCTTCGTCGCAAACCTCTTTATAAGCCTGCCACAGATCTCCCTCGCTGTTTTTGTTAATTTCCAGATAGGCCATATACTGTACTGCAGGCAGAATAGTATCCTTTACCAGACGGCGACATTGTACAGCATCTTCACGGGACCAGACATCGCCGTCTGATGCCTGGCAGCAGTAAATATTCCAGGTGTCATCGAAGCGTTCTTTTCTTATTTTATCCATCAGTCTGAGCGAAGGCGCTACAATGGTACCACCGCTTTCCCGGGAGTTGAAAAACTCCTCCTCACCCACTTCTTTGGCTTCTGTATGGTGTCGGATAAAAACCAGCTCTACATTTTTATACTGGCGGGTGAGAAAGATGTATAGCAGCGTGAAAAAACGCTTGGCAATATCTTTCTCATGCTGCCCCATGGAAGCGGAAACGTCCATGATGCAAAACATAACAGCAGACGTGATGGGTACGGGAATGCGTTCGAAGTTATTATAACGAAGGTCTACATCTTCGAAGAAGGGAATGGTTTTAGACTGTTTTATTACCTTCTCAATCTCGAGCTCCAGCACCAGCTTCTGCTCCTTATCCGTACACGCTAGATGCTTTTCGCGAAGCTGTTGCAGTTTTTTTTCTAAAGCGCCTTTAAGCGCCAGCTGACGCCCTAATGATTGCTGAAAGCTTGTTTTTATATTGAGCCGGGATGGCACACTGTCACGGGTGTAACCGGTTCGTTTAAGACTATGGGTTACCGTGTTTTCCATGAATTTCTTTATCATGTTCGGCAGCGCCAGATCATCAAAAAAGTAATTCAGGAATTCTTCCCGGGAAAGCACCACTGTAAACTCGTCTTCAGTAATTTCTGGGCTGTTGGAGCCTTTTCCGCGGCCACTTCCGCCCTGTCCACCTCCTTCCGGTTTGGGTATGGTGTCGCCTTCATTAAAGCGGTCATTACCCGGCCGTACACTATATTTTTTCCCTGTACCAGCTGCATGATGAAAAGATGGTTCAGCAATTCCTTTTACAGGAACGCTCACGCTACCCCCTCCACTGCTATCCTTAATGCTTTCCTGACTGATAATGTTGGGAATTGCTTTCTTAATCTGATCTTCTACCCGCTTAAGGAACTTCTGCCGGTTTCCGGTAGACTTCCCCTTGTTATTGGTTCTTCTATCTACAATGTTGCTCATATAAGAAAGAGTGATTTTGTTGAGGAAGTGAGGGAGTGAGTATAAATGTTTACTCAGAAAGGAGCTGGAAGACAGACTTGGTGCCCATCATAAGGCAAAGCATTTCAAAATGATCTTTGAAATTGCATACGTTCTGACAGAATATGCAGCTATGCATATTATCATCTCTTGGCAAATCACTCCCTCACAACTTCACAACCAGGTATAAGACTAAGACATTGTTTTGCGAACGCGCATAAACCAGTCAACCAGTATTCTGATTTGTTTTTCGGTATAGCCCCGATCTTTCATACGGCGGGTAAAATCTTTATGCTTTTTCTCGTCCTCGGCATTTGATTTTACATTGAAGGACACTACAGGCAGCAGATCTTCTGTGTTGGTGAAGATCTTTTTCTCAATCACATTTTTGATCTTCTCGTAAGAATCCCAGCGAGGGCTTTTACCACCATTATTTGCCTTATAGCGTAGGGTAAAGTTTGTAACCTCAGCCCGGAAGTCTTTAGGGTTGGCAATGCCGGCAGGCTTCTCTATTTTTTCAAGCTCTTCATTGAGGATGGCCCTGTCCAGCAGTTCTCCTGTGTCGGTATCACGGTAATCGTTATTTTGCATCCAATGGTCTGCATAGATCACATACTTGTCGAATATGTTTTGACCATAAGAGCTATAAGACTCAATGTATGCCTTTTGAATCTCATCAGAGATATACTCGGCATACTTGCTGGCCAGCATAGATTTGATGATGTTGAGATAATGGCTTTCAGTGTCAGGTGGCAACATCATTTTAATTACCTCCTGCTCCAGCACATAGAGCAGATGAACCGGGTTCGCGGCAATTTCCTCACTATCGAAATTGAAAACCTTCGAAAGAATTTTAAAAGCAAAACGGGTAGATATTCCTGTCATGCCTTCATTAATGCCGGCATTGTCCCGGTATTCCTGAATAGACTTTGCATTAGGATCTGTCTCTTTCAGGGTTTCGCCATTGTAAACCCGCATTTTTGAATACAGGCTGGAGTTTTCAGGCTCTTTCAGCCGTGACATCACTGAAAATTCTGCAAGCAGTTCCAAAGTTTTGGGAGCACAGGGAGAATTCCTGAGAGAGCTCTCTTCAATCAGCTTTTCATAAATTTTAATCTCTTCACTCACCCGCAGACAGTATGGCACCTGAACTTTGTAAATACGATCCAGGAAGGCTTCATTTTTCTTATCGTTGGTGAACTTAGCCCATTCACTTTCATTAGAGTGTGCCAGAATAATGCCATCGAAAGGAATAGCGCCAATAGGCTCTGTGCCTTTGTAATTCTTTTCCTGCGTAGCAGTCAGCAGCGGGTTTAAAACTTTAATAGGTGCCTTAAACATCTCAACAAACTCCAGCACGCCCTGATTTGCCAGGCATAAGCCACCAGTATAAGAGTATGCATCTGCATCGCTTTGCTGGTACTCGGCAAGCTTGCGTATGTCAACTTTGCCTACCAGTGTTGATATGTCCTGGTTATTTTCATCACCTGGTTCTGTCTTGGCAACGGCAATCTGCTCCTGAACCGATGGATAGAGTTTTACAACTTTAAATCTGTTGATGTCGCCGTCGAACTCGCGTAATCGTTTGGAGGCCCAGGGGCTCATACATGCGGGCAGATAACGAGCCGGAATGCCGTATTCTTCCTCCAGTTCTTTTCTATAATCTGCAAATAAACCCAGAGGACTTTCGTAAACCGGGCTGATCTGATCATTAGCTTTAAGAACGTAGATAGGGTTTTGCTGAATGAGGTGTTTTATTTTTTCAGCTAATGAGCTCTTGCCTCCCCCCACAGGCCCCATGAGGTAAAGTATCTGTTTCTTTTCCTCCAGCCCCTGAGCAGAATGCCGGAAGTAGGATACAATCTGTTCTATGGTGCTTTCCATGCCATAGAAATCCTTGAAGGCCGGATAAATTTTTATCTTTTTGTTAGAGAATATTCTGCTTAAAACTGGATCCGCCCTTGTATCCAGAAACTGGGGCTCTCCGATAGCATCTAGAATTCTTTCAGAGGGTTTAGCATATACCTTAGGGTCCTCCCTGCACGCTTCCAAATACTCCGAGACCGTTATTTCATTGGTAGCGGTGCTGTAATTGGTTTTAATTTTTTCTAAGATATTCATGGACAAAATTTTTAAAGATGTAGATATTCTTTGCGTTGAATTAGCTGTACCTCACAAGCTTTAGCAATGATGCTCACTGATTATTTAATTTTGTCAACCTAAAGTATAGCAATATATTAATGCCTCCGATGCCATAACATAGCTATAATAAGTTATAGAAGTAAGAATAATCAGAATATAATCTTGTTGTATGAACTTGTAACAACAACTGGATTATGAAGATTCCTTAAAGAGCAGAAAATAACGGTAGGGATATAATATTTAGTTAAACATCCCTTTACCACATTCAATAATTTAAGGGGAAACTTTTAGAAAATCAAGGATTTTAGAAAATTCTGTAGCTGGTAACAAAATTTAACCTCGGGTGAAATGGACCCTTTTACTTGTTATAGAGGAAGTAGCAAAGCATCTGTAGCTTAAAAAATCTGCTAAGAAATTAGCGCTGAATTTTCTTAACAAAACAAAA
>JASLAE010000440.1 GCA_030147305.1 Cesiribacter sp. | reverse complement strand
TACCTCAACGGCCGCCAGGATATTCTCAATCTGCTGGTTTAGGCGAAGCAGCATCAACAGATTTGCAATAAATACTACGAAAAGTTAAAGCCCGAAAGTTATTAAATAGCTTTCGGGCTTTTTGCTGGATTTTGGAGTGGCTCTGCTGCTAATTTAAAGGCCGTGCTACACTTTTTACGCGTTCTTTGCGGGCATTTTTTATCTTGCCACTTACTAAAATAGAGTCAATGACTGCAGCATTACGATTCCCTACTCCTTATACTGTTATAATAATCATAATTATGTTAAGTGCACTAGCATCCTGGCTTATTCCTGCCGGTGCGTATCATGTACTAAGTTATGAGGAAGCCAGTAAGCAGTTTGTCATAAGTACTGCCGAGACTGAAGTGCAGGTGCCGGCAACCAGGGCAGTACTGGATAGCCTTAACATTCCTGTTGAGCTGGAAAAATTTACTTCCGGCAAAATCAAAAAGCCAATTTCTATTCCCGGCACCTATCAGCAGGTTGAAGCAAAGCCACAGGGGATGGTCGCAATCATGTTTGCCCCGATCAGGGGTATGTATGAAGCCATTGATATTATTCTTTTTGTCTTGATCATTGGGGGGTTTATGGGCGTTTTTAGCCGTTCCGGTGCTTTTGATGAAGGCATAGCTTACCTGGCCCGGCGGTTAAAAGGGCGTGAGAGCCTGCTGATTGTACTGGTGACCAGCCTGATTGCATTAGGAGGTACCACGTTTGGTCTTGCAGAAGAAACCATAGCTTTTTATCCGCTGCTGGTACCTGTTTTTATGGCAGCGGGCTATGATCTGTTGATACCGGTTGCCGTGATTTACATCGGCTCATCCATTGGTAATATGGGTGCGGCTGTGAACCCTTTTTCTACTATTGTGGCTTCCGATGCTGCGGGGGTCGACTGGACCATCGGATTCTACAGCCGCATTGCTATGCTGATTTTGGGTCTTGTAGTATGTATTGCTTATATCATTCGTTATGCACGCCGGGTGAAAGCAAACCCTGCCCTTTCAATGATTAAAGTAGGCGAGGACAACAGTCCTCCAGCAGCATCCGGGGCCAGGCCTGAAGATGCTCAAATTGGCTGGTTAAACAGGTTCTTGCTGTTGCTGTTTGCCCTTACGTTTGCCGTCATGATCTGGGGGGTATCGGTGCAGGGCTGGTGGTTTGAAGAAATGACGGTGCTCTTTCTTGTATCAGCAGTGATCATTGGCTTGTTGCAACGCATTGGAGAACATAATTTTGTAGAAGCCTTTCTGGCTGGTGCCCGTGACCTGCTGGGTGTATCGCTCATCATTGGTATTGCCCGGGGTGTTACCATTGTACTCAATGATGGCCAGATTAGCGATACCCTGCTATTTTATGCTGCCAGTGGTGTAGAGCAAATGTCGGGTTTCTTCTTTCTACCGGCCGTGATGTTTATTTTCTTTCTGCTGACTCTTTTTATCTCCTCCTCCTCCGGTCTGGCCGTAGTAACGATGCCCATCATGGGTTCACTGGCCCCCATTGCAGGTGTGCCTACGGAAGAGATCGTAAATGCTTACCTGTTTGGCTTTGGTCTGATGTCTTTTATCACCCCCACTGGACTGATCCTGCCTTCTCTGGCTATGGTGAATGTAAAATATAATGTCTGGCTCAGGTTCATCTGGCCTTTGCTGGTCATGCTGGCAGTTATTGCTGTAGGAATTCTATGGGCGGGTCTGGTGTGGTAACTCGGTAGCCAATCAGTTCAGCGGATTGCAATTAAAGATTTGAATGCTATAGATTTTAAAATCACATTGGGTATTGTACGACCTTATAGAAATGAAAACTTATTGGAAGTCAGCCAAAGGCGGCCGCTAGTCACGGCTTTCTTTCACCACCTCGGCTACCGGAAACTTCATTTTAAATTCTTCTATGGATAGACAAACAACAGGTTTCAGCTGGTGAATGGGAGGGAAGTACTGTGGATCGGCATGGATGTGCTGCAAACTTGCTGCTTTGGCAGTGCCTTCAACAAATATATTAGTCTTCAGTAACACATTTTCCTTCTGCTGTATTATTTGTGAAACTGGCAACAAACGGCTTGTAACAGGAAAGGTAAATCCCCAGGGTTTAAGGCTTGCGCTAAAAAAAGGAGTGTCCGCACCTGCTTTGGCTACCTGAAAATGGTTTTCTCTTCCCGTGACTTTAAAAGTAAAATTGGCCACCTCCTTAGGGATCCCCCAGTTAGTGTATCCATTCCACTGGCTTTCTGCGGTAGACACATAAATTTTGGAAATGGAAAAGCTATAATTGTTACCCATGTTAAAAAGGCCTGGAATATATAAGAGTTCCAGATAAGGGCCAACATCAGAGCTCTCATACTCTACCAGCATAACAGCACCCATCCATCCCCGATATGTCCGGTGCTGGTACTCTTCTATAAAACCATAGCGGGCGTTAAAGGCATGCGGGAAGTGGTAGAGCAAAACAAAGCCATTGCCGCTCAATTGCCAGGGTGCAGGCGCTATGATGGGGATTGCTTTCACGTTGCTCCTCCTAATGTTGTTTTTACATAAATTTATAAAGTTTCAAAAAAACAACCAGCCTTTATACTCTTTGTTACTGTTCCTGCTGATCACATTTCGAGATCGTAAGCCTCATATGGAAGCTGGCAACACAAAAAAGGTGTGAATATGATTCACACCTTATGATGACCGTGGTGAGTGATGGTTAGAGCTGAATATTTCTGTAGCTTGAATATGCATCACTGATGATGCTCACTTTGTAGTTGCCATGATTCAATGCAGACAAGTTAAATTTGCTGACAAAGGCTTCGGAAGTGATGTTATTCACTTCATGAACAATATTGCCGGCACTGTCTGCAATTCTAAGCGTTACTGACTCGTTCAGGTTGCTGTTAAACCGTACCAGGAGCTTTTTATCGTCGTCCTCGAACTTAATTACGTTCCGGAAATATAAATCAGCCTCCTGGATGCTCAGTCCATTGCTATCTTTTACGAGCACTTTCCTGGTCACCCCTTTAGATTGCTCCAGATCTATAAAGTATTTGCCATTGTTGAGTTTCGAAAAGGTAATCAACTTTGTATACTGGTCTGCTTTGTATCGCTCGGAATATAAAGTGACGCCACTTTCGTCCTTTACTGATACTGTTACAGCTTCCGCTGAGGCTGGCGTATTGATTTGCAGCTTCGCTGTCCCTGGCTTATACTGTGCAAGTTTTATGTTGGTTTGTGAAAATGATACAAAACCCTGAAGCATTAATAGTGCAGTAACTGCAATTGCAAGCTTTCCCGATTTGATTCTAGATTGTTTCATGGTTGTAGAGATTGTGTATTTGTTGAAACAAATCTATAACAATTTTTAAAAT
>JASLAE010000425.1 GCA_030147305.1 Cesiribacter sp. | reverse complement strand
GCTGCCTATGATCCGCTTTCCCAAAGCTGGTATTTTGCCTCTTATTCCGATGGGCTGCTATCCTGGCATCCCCAGGACGATGCTTTTAACGTTTGGGGCCTGGGAACGGCAGGTGTTAGCTTTTCCGAATCGCTTGATTTTCCGGGCCAGTTGCTCCTCAGCGGGGTAGGGGTAGATGGTGAGGGCAGTGTATGGATGAGCAGCTTTAACAGCAACCGGCCATTGCACCGCTACCGTCCTGCCGAAGATGACTGGCAAGCCTTTTTAGAAGGAAATTATGCAGCATCCCAGGCACAGGAGCTTATGATTCCTTACACTAATGATGTTTGGCTTAGATTGGCGCCGGTAAGCACAAGTTCCGGAAGTATCCTGGTGTTTAATCCTGAGAAGGAATTGAACACCCGCCTGCTGAGCAGCAGGAGTGGCAGTGGAGGCCTGGTTTCGGAAGCGGTATATGCCTTGCAGGAAGATCTGGAAGGCAGTGTATGGATAGGTACCGACGATGGTCTAAGTTACATACCTAATCCTGCCGCTGTGCTCACCGATGAACCGCTGGATGCTTTGCTGCCTGTATACCAGCAGCGACCCCTGCTGGATGAATCCAGAATTACTGCACTGGCCGTAGATGGCGGTAACCGGAAATGGATTGGCACCAACAGGGGTCTCTGGCTTTTTGGAGACGCCGGCGACACACTCTACTATCATTTTACAACCGATAACAGTCCCCTGCCATCCAACACCATTGTTGCGGTGGCGGTGCATGAACAAACAGGGGAGGTATTTATTGCCACAGACAGGGGGATGGTAAGCTACCGGAGCAATGCTACGGCAGGTGGCAGCACCCATGCGGCAGCCATTAAAATATTTCCGAACCCGGTCAGGCCCGGCTATCAGGGGCAGGTAGGGATAACAGGTCTGGTACAGGATGCAGTGGTGAAAATAACAAACACGGCCGGCTTTCTGGTGCGTGAGCTGCCAGCCGAGGGTGGCGGGGCGGCCTGGGATCTTCGGGATAGCCGGGGCAATCGTGTTGCATCTGGTGTCTATCTGATCTTTAGCGCCAATGAGCTGGGCACAGAAGCACTGGTGGGTAAGGTGGCGGTAGTGCGGTAAAAGCCTAATATTGGAATGTTAGGAGCGAAAAAATTGTTGTTTTAATAGACGAACAAACAGATTTCTACCCATTATAATGCTCCATAAAACCAGAGGTATTGTCCTGAGCCATATTCGTTATCGCGAGACTTCCATTATTGTAAAAATATATACCGAGGCCTTCGGCTTGCAATCCTATATTGTTAATGGAGTGCGCAGCAGTGGCAATGCACGCAGCGGCGGTAGTCGCATGGGTTTGTATCAGCCGCTTACCCTGCTGGATCTGGTGGTTTACTACCAGGAGAAGGCAAACCTGCAGCGCATCAAGGAAATTAAATGTGCAGAACCTTATATGCATCTGCCGCTAGATTTTCAGAAAACCGGCATTGCCCTCTTTTTAACTGAAATGCTAGGAAAGAGCCTGAAGGGTGAGGAGGCCAATCCGCCCCTGTTTTTGTTCCTGCATAGTTCATTGCATGTGCTGGATACCCACCAGGAAGGGATACAGAATTTTCATCTGCAGTTTTTGCTGAAGCTCTCGCGTTATCTTGGTTTTGCTACGCCTACAGCAGAAGATTTTCTGGAAGAGGTAAGCCCCTATATTTCGGCCGACCTCATAGACCGCGAGGCTATAGAACGGCTGCTGCTGGAACCTTATGGCAGTTCCATACCCCTTAATGGAGAACGCCGCCGGCACGTATTGCAGCTAATTCTTCAGTTTTACCGCCTGCATGTGGCAGAGTTTGGCGAGCTTAAGTCGCTGCCGGTGCTGCAGGAGATGCAGGCATAAGCAGCAACTCCGGACGGCAGTTATAATATTATTATTAAGATCTTGGCTGGAATATACCTTCACATTCCTTTTTGTAAACAGGCCTGCTATTACTGCGACTTTCATTTCAGTACTAACCTGAGGCCGAAGCAGGCAATGTTGCAGGCCCTGCACCAGGAAATTGCCCTGCAGCAGCACTACCTGGGAGAGGCGGCTGTGGAAACAATTTATTTTGGCGGGGGCACCCCATCGCTGCTGGATACTATAGAGTTAGCAGGCTTATTAGAAGACCTTAGCACCCGTTTTCCAGTACAGAATGATGCTGAAATTACCCTGGAGGCTAATCCAGACGATTTAAATCCTGAAAAGCTGCAGAGTTTGCGGGCGGCGGGCATCAATCGCCTGAGTATTGGTATCCAGACTTTTGCAGAGGAGGTATTGCAGGGGCTTAACCGGGCCCATAATGCAGCGCATGCCCATGCTTGTGTGCCCCTTGCCAGGGCAGCGGGCTTTACGAATATCAGCATAGACCTGATGTATGGGTTGCCGGGGCAAACCGAGGTACTTTGGGAACAGGATCTGGCGCTGGCGTTGGCATTACGGCCCGAACATATATCTGCTTATTGCCTTACCATAGAGCCGCAAACAGTTTTTGGTAAACGGACTAAAAAAGGACAGCTGAAGCCACCAGGCGAGGAGGTAGGCGAAGTGCATTATAACATGCTGACTGAAACCCTGCAAAAAGCGGGTTATGAGCATTATGAAGTTTCGAACTTTTGCCTGCCAGGCTATCACTCTCGCCATAATACATCCTACTGGCTGCAAAAACCCTATTTAGGGCTCGGGCCGGGTGCTCATTCTTATAACCTGCAGTCGCGACATTACAACATCCGTAACAATGCTATTTACATTCAACAGCTGAAGGCTGGCGTGCTGCCCTATGAAAGTGAGATTTTAAGCAGACAAGACCATATCAACGAATATCTGATGACAGGCCTGCGCACCAGCTGGGGCATTGATTTAAATTATTTAAAGCAGCAGTGGCAGCACGATCTACAGCAGGAGCACCTGGGCTATTTGCAGGAAATGCAGGAAAAAAAACAGGCCCATATTAATGAAAACAGGCTTATTCTTACAGCAGAAGGCAGGTTGTTGGCCGATGAGATAACTGCCCGGCTTTTTGTGTTGTAACTGCAGAAGAAAAAATTATATCTTTAGGGGTTACAAGTATTATATAACCGGAGCGGCATGAGCAGCGAGGAAAAAAAGATATTTTTTCTTCTAAAAAGTATCATCTTTCATTACCACGGTCTCGACGATGAGGAACAGCAATTGCTGCAGGAATCTGCAGAGGAGCTGCAGGGATACGAAGAGCTGGCATGGGCGCAGGAATTTGTCGCCCAGGATTACCTCTCTGCTTTTGACAGGGCCCGTACCTTCTTGCAGGGAGTTGCTTTAGCACCAGAGAAAAAGCTGGAATACCTGCACAGTGTCTGGATGGCAAATAATGCAAAGGGTTATATTACAGAAATGGAGGCAACTGGTATGCTTCGCTTAGCCCGTGACTGGCAATTGGAGGGAGATCTGATTAAAAAAGTAAGAGAATAAGTCTTCAGATCCGCTCTGGGTATTTAACCTATCAGCTTAATTAATTGAATAGATATGCTACTACTGACGTAACATTTTGGCCATAGCCTAATATAAAAACCTCCTGTTTTTAGGTGAAAATTAATTTTCAAACCCTAAAACAGGAGGTTTTCTATTGGTATCCCGCACCCCCAACAAGAGGGTAAATGCAGGAAAGTTCGCCTGAATTGGATATGGTAAATTTACAGCTTTACCATGTCTCATTTATCAGGCAGATAATTGAGCTCTATTAGTCCATGCCCGGACCAGGACCAGCATCTGGAGAGGTTTCAATGATACCATCTACCACATGCAGTACACCATTAGATATTTCAACATCGGATTTAACAATGCGGGCACCACCTATATTATAAACAGTACCTTCCATTTCTGTTGAAATCTCAACATCATCGCCTTGCTCACGGTCAATGAAGCTTCTGCTGTTCATCTGAGCAGTAGAAACTTCTTCATTGGTCAGCACGTGCAGGTTAAGCAGCTCTGTCAGCATAGCGCTGTTTTGTGGATTCATCAGCGAATCTAAACGCTCTTTAGGCAGTGCTTCGAAAGCCTGATTGGTAGGTGCAAATACAGTAATTGGTCCTTCACCTTCCAAAGCAGTGGTTAGGCCAGCTTGCTCTATCAGGGATACAAAAGTAGACAGATTAGGATTCATCCTGGCTAGTTCCAGAACTCCATACTGCTCAGTATCGTCGATATCGTCAAACATATCGCCATA
This sequence comes from Cesiribacter sp., assembly GCA_030147305.1. GTDB lineage: Bacteria > Bacteroidota > Bacteroidia > Cytophagales > Cyclobacteriaceae > Cesiribacter. Next base: position 6,335 of record JASLAE010000425.1, on the reverse strand, counting down.
ATCTACATCTACATCTGTGTTGGCCATGTTATCGGTAGTTACTGTAGTACCGGTTGTACCCTGAGTTGCAGATACATCAGTATCAGTAGTTACGTCAGCATTAACATCTACGTCAGTATCAACATCTGTTGCATTAACATCAGCACCAGCGTTTACATCGGCATCAGCATCTACATCCACGTCAGCATTTGTATCTGTATCCATATCTGCGTTGGCATCTACGTCAACATTAGCATCAGTATCAGCATCCATATCAGCATTAGCATCTACATCAGCATCAACGTCTACATTACCTTCAGTATCCATATCTGCATTAGCGTCTACGTCTACATCGGCATCAACATCTGTATTGTTCAGATTGTCATAGGTAGTAGATTGCTGATCTGTATTAACCATGTTATCAGCATTGGTTCTGGTTTGATCCGTAGTTTCGGTATCAGTAGCTGTTTGGTCCATGGTAACATCCTGGTCAGCTGTTTCATCAGCAGTGGTTTGGGTGTTACTCATGTTGTCATATGCCACGCCAGATTGCTCGTCATCGCCCTGGGTAGAAGTAGAGGTGGCCATGTCCTGGTTATTCTGGGTCATGCCCTCATTTTGCTGTGCCATGGTATTGGTACCACCTTCGCTGGCAAGCTGCATCAGTGCTTCCTCAATTGCCTGGTTAACTTCCGGAAGCTTGGCAATCTGCCTGTCGATACTGGTTACAGTACCACCACTTGAGCGTGCTACGCTTCTGTTGCTTGTGCGGTTAGTTGTTTGGGCATTGGTCTGAGTCTGATCTGTGGTACCAGTAGTAGTAGTTCCAGTTTGATCAGTTGTTCCATAGGTGCCGGTGGTACCAGTAGTAGTTTGATCAGTAGTACCAGTGGTGGTTTGATCGGTGGTACCAGTGGTGCCGGTAGTCGTTTGGTCTGTTGTTCCGTAGGTCTGATCAGTGGTGCCGGTAGTGGCCGGATCTGTGGTACCAGTAGTAGTGGTGCCAGTTGTTTGATCCATGTTACCTGAATCAGAAGTATCCATACCCTGATCTGCGGTACCAGTTGTGGTAGTGGACTGCTGATCTGTATTTACAGCAGTACCATCGTCTGTAGTACCTGCAGCTGTATTATCTTCTGCGTATTCGCTGTCACTATCTGTTGTGCGACTAGCGTCTTCAGTTTCTGTCGTAGTAGTATCATTTGCTGTTGTCCGCTCTGTGCTTGCACAAGAACCAAACATCAGCATGCCGGATACGGCCAGGGTACTGGCGCAATATCTCATCCAGTTTCTTACTATAGGCTTTTTCATATTCAGTCTTAGTTATTAAAAAGTTAATTCTGATAAAAAAATTATATCTAGCTGAATTGTACGAAAACTAGTAGGCTATGTTTTGCTTTAAACAGATATTGTGGATAAAATCAGCTTCTATGATAAAAACAGGCAAGAAAAGCCTTTCAGCTTTGTGAAAAATTGCAGCCGTGGAAAATCAATAATTTAAGATTAGCAAAATATACCTAAGAGAAGAAAGCAAAAAAATTGAACGGTTAGCATATATGAATAAACATAGTTAAATCCAATATTGGTCATGTCCTATAATTGTTAGTTATAGAGATGTTTATGGGTTTAAAAAAAATTATTCACAGCTAGTAACCGCGCTTTAGCAAAAATTTTGGCGCAAAGAACCTTCAAGCTACTACTTAGCTCAAAAGTCCCCCTAAAAGAAAAGATCTTCATGAAATCCGGAGCATCCTCTGTTGCAAGATACAGGACTATGGAAGGCAAGGGTGACCCAAAGCCCGAATTGCGCAAGGGGACAGAAGGCAGGGTCTATTATGATTTTAAAAATGTTCTGACCAGGGCTGACTTAGCATTGAAAAGCCTACATACCCCGGCAACTGATCTATATAAGCTGCACCGAGCCGGTGCCAGTCGTATTAATTCATTGTACAACCGGCACCATCAAAGGCTCATCATTTCTTTGAAGCGAGTAGCCTGGCGCCGGCTTACTTCAACTTTTTCACCACCCTGTAGGGTAACCATCAAGCCTCCATTAAACCATGGCTCTATGTTTTCTACCCAGTTGAGGTTAATCATATGTTTACGATTTGCCCTAAAAAATACCTTATCATCCAGTCGCTCGTCGAGTGCATTTAGCGACTTATGGATCATGGGCTTATAATTATCGAAGTATACTTTAATATAGTTACCATCGCTCTCGAACAGGCGTACCTTGCTGAGGCGAACAAACCAGCAGCGGTCACCGTCCTTTACAAATACCTGATCATCGGGTCCAAGCTTGTGATTTTTGGCTGCTGAAGACTGGTTATCGTCGTCATCGTCATCATCATGCCCTCTTCCATTAGCAGAGCCTTTGTCTGCCTGGCGTCGGGCCATCAGTTTGTTGATACTTTCCTGCAGCCGCTCCGGCTGTATTGGCTTGAGCAGATAATCCAAAGCACTTACTTCAAAGGCTTTGAGGGCATACTCATCATAGGCGGTCGTAAATATAACGGTAGGCACTTTGTCCAGCATCTCCAGCAGTTCAAAGCCAGTCTTGCCCGGCATTTGAATATCCAGGAAAAGCAGATCTGGCTGAAGTTCTTTTATTTTTGCACAGGCATCGTCTGCATTTACTGCTTCTCCTACTACTTCGATTTCATGATGCTCGGCCAGCAGAGAGGTTAGCTCTTTGCGTGCCAGGCGTTCGTCGTCTACGATAAGCGCTTTCATATGGTTAATGTTGGGGGATTACAAGTTCAGTCAGTACAGTTTTATCATTTTCATTCTTGATGCTAAAATGGGCATTGTGTCCATACAGAAGTTTTAGCCTTTGCTTGGTATTTGCCAAGCCGATACCACTATCGGTTTCTTTCTTTACGCCATTGACGTATTGTCCGCTGTTGCGCACACATACGTGTAGCTTCTTATCTTTTACCATGGCCTCTATCTGTATAACGCCTCCATTGATCAGGTTAGAGATGCCGTGTTTGATGCCATTCTCTACCAGTGTTTGCAGCATCATGGGCGGCACCTGAAACTCCTGGGCCTCGCGGCTAATGGTATACTGGGTACGCAAACGCTCTTCGAAGCGTATGCCCTCCAGCGCAAGATAGTCTTTTACCGTTTGCAGTTCATCCTGAAAGCGAACCAGGCTGCGCTTATCCATGACCAGGGAATTTCTGAGTATGTTACTCAGCTGCGTAATTGCTTTTTTCGATTTCTGCGGATCTTCATCCACCAGGGCGCGTATGCTGTTGAGGGCATTAAAAATAAAGTGCGGATTTAACTGCGACTTTAGCCGGTTTAGGGTCATTTCGTTCAGTGCAGCTTCATATCGCAGTGTGGCGTTATAGCGCTCAACATAATGGTAGGCAATGTAAATTACCGACCATATAAACATCATGGTAATATTGGTAAGGAAGATGAGCAGCCCCTCTGTGATATCCAGTCCTACAGCAATTTTGTCTTGCAGCACAAGGGTAATAAACTGCAGCAGATAGACCAGGGCACTCATCACCAATATGGCCAGCGAGAGGCGCGGTACCAGTCTTCCCGTAGATAGCTTTAGCCACCCGCGCCGATGCACCCACCAGCGGAAGGCATGCGTGACAATAAGCGAATAAACAACCGTTAAAAAGAAGAAAAGAATTTGCTCAGGCATGTAAACGCCGTTGAGCAAATAAAAGAATATATTAATGACGCCGTATAGCGACCAGCCCCCCAATTGACAAATCCAGTAGACAGTTTTGCGCGTCATGTGAAAAACAGCAGAATAGAAGAATACAGATAAATTTAACGTTTGGACAGCATATTTAAAAGCAGATTGGTATAAGAGGTAAAAGATGCGGCTGAATGGGCAATAAATCGATTTTCTGGCAACAGTAGGGTGAGGGCATTTAGATAAAATTACCTGAAGATTATGCCCGATGGGGTCACTTTTCACAAAGGCAGCAATATTTTTATATTACTTTCTATCTACAAGGCAGAACCAAAGTAGCCCGGCAGCCACTGCTCTGGAGCAGCAAGCAAAAAAGCACCCCTAAACAGAGGTGCCTTATTTAATGTGAAGAGGATTTACAAAATTTTTAAAAGCTGCTAAATCCAGCTGTTATATTTTTATAGCTAACCCCAGGTTTGGTTGTTTGAGGAAGCTTATGTGTTTGCCTTAACTTGTTCATCTATGGTATGGAGCCACGGTAGCGTTAATGTTGAGAATAACAGCTTTATGTGCTTAAGTATATTCGGGTATTTATTGCCCCTAAAGAGGCTTCAAATTTTAAAAAGCTTATTCTCTCTTTATGTATGATAACTCTCTGGCTTCTACAAAAATTTTTAAGTCTCAGTTGCTCCTTATACTAAGAGGTTGTTATTCAAAAAAGTATATAGGCAATATAGAAAAAAATGTTGAAAACAGGTAAAAATTGCGTTTTTTATTCTGACTAAAGCCTAAACCTCGAAATAATATACTGCAAACGTTTGTTCTGCTTTTTTAAGGGGATTTATTTGAATATGTGTTGTGTTAAATGCATCTTCCAGCAGTTCAGGGTAATATATTTTTTCAATAAGTTTTAAAAAAAATTATTCAGCCACCTGCTGATCCCTTTTTTTTGCTTCCTGCAGGTGCAGACTCTGATCTTTCCAGATAGCACTCCAGCCGCCACCAAAGCGTTGCGAGATAGTCCCTTTGATCAGAGCAAAAGCTATAACGAGTCCACCCACCACCATGTCATTGACAATTGCCAGGGTATTGTCATAAGCCAGTACCCAGGGGGCCAGCAACAGCCAGATACCCAAGGGTATATTATACAGGCGAACTACCCGTGTAGCCTCCCAAATGGCAATAATTGCAAAGGAAGCAACACAGGGTCCAACGATGTAGTCGTTATTAGCAATGGTTTTTTCGAAACCCAATACAGTCGGAGCAACCATAAGCCAAAGACCTAAAAGAGTATTTACAAATCTTGGCCACATATTATATTACTTTATTGACAACGCTTTTATATCCCCAGAAACCTTTCCATCTCGACTCTCCCGCCATCTTTACACGCTTCATATATTGCATGCTGGCAAGAAATTCGTCCATGGCGGGTCCGATCATCAGCACGGAAATAAAGCCTGAAGCAAGGCAGAGGGTGCACCATGAGTCATAGAGCACAGGCTGTAAGATAACCAGTAATACACTAATGAAACCCAGGGGGCCTACAGCAAGGCCAAACATAATCACAACCCAGGGCATGGTTCTCCACCTGCGTTTTCCACCTATTGCGCCCGTAATTGCATCTGTCAGATAACCAAAAGCTCCCAGCGCAGCATCTGGGATGGGTAGTATTTGTGAGGTTTTTGAATTGAGGATTGTTTTGCTGCCGTTACCAAAAAAAGGCTCCCACACTGTAGAGAAAATATTGAGCTGGTAAAGAGCCAGGTATGTAGCAATGGCGACACCAATCAGTGCAAGTATAATAATAGGAATTCGCTGAGGCCAGGATGCAGGGTTGTAGTCCCAGCCAGGGGGAATAGTATCATCAACAGTCATAGCTTAATACAATCAATCTAAAATGCGATCTGCGGGTATAAAATTCAGTTAGCTGTAGCACCAAATTTTTTACTATTAAGATAAATGTACAGGGAGTTGTTTAAAAAAACCGGTAGAAGCAATTAGCGCATGGTTTAGGAGTAGTGATGGTTCCAGGTTTATGGTATTTGCTAACGAAAGTACTCTGTTCTTTACCTGATGGAGTTCCGCCTACTTTTCTTCCCCTGTAGGTTTTGGCAACCATGCGCTTGAAGCGCCATGCTGCTTTAGTATTTACTAAGTCTTCAAAAAGTAGGATACTGGCTTGTAAGAAATTCTTTGATCTAGGGTGCTTATTAAATCTGCTGATGCTGTTGGTGCTGATCTTTTGGGTTTTATGTTTATCGGCACCTGAAAATTGATAGGATTTTACAATAAAAATTTATTGCAAATTGGTACTATCTCAAGAGAGCTGCTAAAAATTTTTTGTTGCTTATTCCTGCGTAAAAAGCACTTGGTTTCAGGCCTAAGCAACCTTGCCAATAGAACGCTTTAGTGGTCAGGCAGCAATTGAATCTGATTCAATGTCACACCTTTATTATCCATTGTTTAGCGAGACACTTATTTTATTGGGCTGTTAATCAATAAGATGCAGCAGAAGTATTGGAGCTAAAAAACCTGCTTTACTTTAATTTATACTAATTTTGAGTAAACCTGCCGAAGCGCAAAATAGCTACTTTTATTACACGCAATTCCCGCTCAAAAGCGTCAAATGAGAGCTTTTGTAAGCAAAATAGGCAGTAGTAATAAAACGAAGTCGAATAGTTTGTTTCTTTAAAAT
>JASLAE010000395.1 GCA_030147305.1 Cesiribacter sp. | reverse complement strand
TGTATCCCTTTTATTACGAAGAAAAATGTTCTGCGCTAAAACATGACCTAAAAATGGGTAAAATACTAACTGCCATTACGGAGAAAATTGCCTTCAAAAACCATTTTCAATGCTCAGGGCAGTTTTTCATCTGGCTTTATTTTCACATTGTCTGTTGCCCTGTCCTTTTTTGTGATATCCCTTTGCTGCAGGAAGTCGGCAATGGGCTTATAAACTTCTTCCGGATGGGTCCATAGAGAGAAATGATCACCGGGCACTTCACAAACAGACTGGTCCGGAAATTTTACGATTGTATCGGCGCTGGCATGTATGCGCAAGTCAGGTTCTATCTCCATGACCCGCTTGTGAGTTGCACGTACAAGGCGCAGCTGATTTACCACAGCTTCCCGATTGGCACTGATTAACTTTTCAAAGACAGCACGAAAAACAGCAGCAGAAGCCTTATTGCAATAATTGTTTCTAAGCAGGTAGTGCAGCACCCCACGATTGAAAATAAGGCCCTTCCGCACACACCAGTAGACCAGTGCATCGTTAGAAATGACTTTGACAAGCTTATGATCATCCGTCCAGGATGCAAGCTGAATAACAGGACAATGCACAAGCTGTTTGATGTGATAAGCAACCCAACCACCCATGGAATGTCCAATGATTACATCTTCTTGCTTAATGCCAAAATCCGAGATCAGTTTTTGCGCATAAACCGGTGGGGTTAAAGCAGGAAGCATCATGTTACCCAATAACTCCCAGTTATTAATAAATACCTGTTCTCCAGGCAGATGAGGAGCAATCTTATCAAAAATCCATGCTTCTTCACCAAAGCCAGGAATAAAAAATAAGCGCATTATTAATGGATTAATGAGCAATAGATGCTGGTATGATCGTGCTGACCGGCTGCCGAAACACGTGATAAACCTCCGGCTTAAAATGCCTGGTTTCTTTCCGAAATGTTAGCATCAGGCGTGGATACAGCGTTGTTATTTTTCCATGCCTGTTTATATACCAGCTCCTGCAGCCCGAGTTCCAGACTGTGTGCTCAAATTGCTTTTCAATTTTTTGATTATAGGCTTGCTGTTCCTCCTCCTTTACATCCAGAAAACAGCCGCTGCCGCAAGACATCATAAACTGTATGTATTGCATCACATACGTCATCTGCGATTCCATCATATGAATAACAGAGCTATGCCCCAGACCTGTGTTGGGTCCCAAAATAAAGGCAAAATTAGGATACCCGGCCACCGTTGTTCCCAGATAGGCTTCTGCTCCTTTCTGCCGCCACTCTTCTACAAGGCTGCGCCCATGCAGGCCCCGTATTTTCATGTAAAACTCCATGTCGGCTACCTCAAAACCAGTAGCGAAAACTACTGCATCCAGCGGATATTCCCGGCCATCTTCTGTCAATACGCCCTGCGCTGTAAAGCGTTCTATTGGCGAGGCAACCAGCGCTACATTTGAATGGTTGAAGGTGGGATAATACTCGTTCGAAAGCAAGATTCGCTTGCAGCCAATGGTGTAATCGGGGGTGAGTTTCCTGCGCACTTCCGGATCTTTTACTTCCAGGCGCAGCTTTAATAAAGAAATGTAGCTTAACAGCTGATTGATTGGCCTGTATCCGATCAGCCCCAGGCCAATAAATTCGTTAAACCAGTAAACCAGTTCTCTTCTAATTTTCAGCAGCAGCGGGATCTTTCTGTAGATCCATTTAACTAAAGGACTTATCTTGTTATTAAACTTATACTGAATCCAGCCAGGACTCCGCTGGAAAACAGTAAGCGCAGCTACTTCCGTTGCAATGCTTGGGATAATCTGTATGGCGCTAGCCCCGGTTCCGATTACTGCAACCCGTTTGCCCTTGATGTCAAAAGCTGTATCCCACTGTGCGGAATGAAAATGCTTTCCGGTAAAGGAAGCAAGACCAGGAAAATCAGGAACGTAAGGGCGATTCAATTGCCCCACACACAGGAGCAAAACATTTACTGTAATGCGCCTGCCCTGCCGATCTGTTAGCTGCCAGCAACCCTCTGTTGCCAAAAAGTTAGCCTCTACCACATCTGTATTAAACCGGATGTGTGAGTCGACACCATTGTTGGCCACCACCTTTTTAAGGTATGCCAGAATTTCTGGCTGGCCCGCATACAGCCTGCTCCATTCAGGATTCAGTTCATCAGCAAAAGAATAGAGTGGAGAGGCCACATCGCAGGTACAACCAGGATAAACGTTTTCACGCCAGGTGCCCCCTATTTCAGCTGCTCTTTCTAAGATCGTGAAAGAAGTAAAGCCGCTTTTTTTCAGGCGTAAGGCTGCTACCAAGCCGGCAAAGCCCGCGCCTATAATCCCTACCTGAAAATCAACATTCATGCGTATTATTATGTGTACCCTATTAATCGTAGCCATGCTGGTCTACCGGCATGGCTACTATTGATAAGATAACAGATTCACTGCATAAATGATATGGTTATTCTCCATGATCAGGTGCAACAGGCCCTGGTGGTGATGCAGCCGAGAGAGCCTATCTGCCTCTGTAAAAATCCAGGATTTTCATCCGCAGTACATAATCATATTTAGCCATCAGCAGGCTTGTGCGCGTGCGGTCCAGGTTATTTTTGGCTATGAGGTAATCGACAGGCGTACCTACTCCGGAATTAAACCGCACTTCTGCAGCCCTAAAGGCTTCTGCGAAAGCTTCCTGCTGCTCCTGCAGAACCCGGTAACGCTCCCTGGCATTGGTTAAGTTTAATTGCGCAGCTTCCACATCCTGCAGTAGCTGCACCCGGGTATTTTCTTCGGACAGGTTGATACCTTCTAATGCAATTTTAGCCCGCTTTACACCATAATGAGCTGAAAAAGCATTGAAAATAGGAATCTGCAGGGAAAGGCTAACGCTGGAAAAAATGTTATTCCGCAGCTGTTGGTTGTAATAGATCTGCTCTCCATTGATGGTGGCCGCACTCGAATAGTTACTATTGAGGTTACCATTAAGAAAGAGCCTGGGATAATACTGGCCCCGGGCCGCACGAACGCCTGCCTCTGCACTTCTCCTTCTGTAATGCGCTGCCTTTACCAGAGAAAGCTGGCTCATGGCATCAGCATAAACCTCTTCGGCAGCGGGGATCTGCTGGTCATCGATCAGCTCCTCCATGGTAACACGCTCTAATTGTATGGCGCTGTTGTAGGGTACATTCATCAGCTGCGCTAGGGCAAGTTTAGAGGTCTCCAGGTCCTGCCGGGCATTCACCGTGGCCAGCTCTTCGCCCTTAAGCTGCCCACGCAGTTCTGCAATCATGGGTGGGCTAATGGCACCCTGCTCATGCAGGGTTTCCAGTCGTTCCAGCTGAAGCTGCGTTACGCCCACCTGCATGCTGGCCATCTCCACGAGTTCCTCATTACTCAGCACCTGCAAATAAGCCAGGATAATGCTAAGGCTTAGGTTATCACGTGCCTGCTGCAGTTCCAGTTTAGAGGCATCGTAGGCAAAATGATTCTGTCTGATGGTATGTTGCTGGGTTAGTCCGTTAAAAAGCAACAGGCTGGCGCCTGCCCCATAGGTACCGTACCTGACTTCTTCATCTACATAAGTGTTGGTGAAAGGATCGATGCTACGGCCCTGGTTAATACCATGATTGATACTGGCATTTACGTCGGGCAGCAGATTAGCCTTGGACTGGTTATAATCTACCCGGGCAACAGAAAGCTGCAGGTTGCTTTGCCTTACTTCAATGTTGTTGGTAAGTGCAGTAGCAATAGCATCTTCCAGGCTAAGGCTTGTCGTTGCTTCCTGCCCTTTAACACCAGCCTGGAACAGGAAGCAAAACATCAGCAAAAGAAAAGTAGGTTTCATGGCGGCTAAAATTAGCGTTGAATCTGCCCGTCGAGCAAATGAATGATGCGCTGCCCATAAGCAGCATTTTTTTCGGAGTGCGTTGCCTGCAGAATGGTTACCCCCTCCTGCTGGTTAAGCTGTTGAAACAGCTGCATAATCTCTTCCCCCTGTGCTGTATTCAGGTTGCCGGTGGGTTCATCTGCCAGAATAAGCTTGGGCTTGGCAATAAGCGCCCGCACCAGGCCTACCAGCTGCTGCTGCCCGCCGGAAAGCTGGTTGGGAAACAGGTCTTTTTTGCCTACCATGTTGAAACGGTCCAGCATATCGGCCACCATAGATTTGCGTTCAGATGATTTCACCCCCTGGTAGAGCAAAGGCGCTTCGATGTTCTCATACACGGTGAGCTCATCGATCAGGTGATAAGCCTGAAACACAAAACCAATGTATTGTTTGTATAGCTCCTTGCGCTGCTTTTCCTTTAAGGAAAATACCGGCTGATCCAAAAAGTGGTATTCGCCCTCCGAGGCATCATCCAGCATGCCAATGATATTCAGCAGGGTTGATTTTCCCGAACCGGAAGGCCCCATCAGGGAGACAAAGGCTCCTTCTTCAATATCTAAGTTAATGTCCTTTAAAATAAAGGTGCGGTTTATGCCGCTCTGGTACCACTTATAGATTCCACGTAATTGTATCATTATTCTGTTCTCAGGTTTTTTACAGGATTACTCAAAGCTGTTTTGATTGCTTGCAGACAAACGGTTACAAATGCGATTAACAGGGTGATAACACTCGCCAGCACAAACACCCACCACTCAATACTTACTTTATAGGTAAAGGCTTCCAGCCATTTGTTTACTGCAAAGTAAGCCATTGGTATAGCAATGATGATGGCAATGATCACCAGTTTAATAAAATCTTTGGAAACCAGCGTCAGGATATCCGGCACGGTAGCACCCAATATTTTCCGGATGCCAATTTCTTTGGTTCTTCGCACCATGGCATAAGCCGTAAGGGCAAATAAACCAAGGCAGGCTAAAAGAATAGCCACGGTGGAGAAAGTGGTGAAAACCCCTGCAATGCTTTGTTCTGCTTTATACAAGGCCGTATAATTTTCGTCCAGGAACTGATATTCGAAAGGACGATGGGCCACCCGTTGTTTCCAGGTCTTCTCCAGTTGCCCAATGGTTGCGGCCACATCGCTGCCTGCTATTTTTACAAACATAGAACCAATCTGCCTTTTATCCATAAAAATCACTAGCGGACCAATAGGCTCGTGCAAAGAGCGGAAATGAAAGTCTTTGATAACGGCCCTTACTACACCCTCCCTACCCTTGGCAACTGTTTTACCAATGGCTTCCTGCGGTGTCCATCCCAGGGCCTGCACTGCAGATTCATTGAGCATATAGGTGTAGCGAATGTTGTCTCCCTGCAGGGCGGGGTCTGCCAGCTTAATATCACTAAGCGTAAAGTCCTGACCGGCGACAATGGTAAGCCCAAGTGTTTTTACAAGGTTTTCGTCTGCAGGCAGTGCATTAATGGATATGCTTTTATTATTTTCTGATGCCGTTAAACCATCGCTCCAGCCAATGTGGGTTGGTTCTTCATAAGCAGCGGCAACCGCAGCCACGCCCGGAATATTTTCAATGGCTGCCCTTATTGCCTCATACTGCTCTCTTATCTGCGCATCTACCGGCAATACCATTACCTGCTCCCTTTTATAACCCAGATCTTTACTTTGAATAAAGGAAAGCTGTTGCAGGATGATCACGGTGGCAATAATCAGAAAAATTGAAATGACAAACTGGAAAACAATGAGTGTCTTGCGAAGCTCTGCAGAACCGGTAAAATTAAAGCCACTCTTTAAAATGCTGATCACTTTGCCGCTTGATAAAACAAAGGCCGGATAAGCCCCAGCTAAAAAGGCAACGATAGCTGACAACAGGACAAGCAAAATTAAAGTAGTAGGTTGAAATATAACCTCCCGTTCCAGCCCCTTACCAGCGATCTGGTTAAAAT
>JASLAE010000392.1 GCA_030147305.1 Cesiribacter sp. | reverse complement strand
GCATCCGGTAGATTTTGACCATATCGCCAGCACCGTTACCTTATTTCCGCAGGAGCCTGAAATCTTTGAGAATACTATCCACTACAATATCACGCTGGGACTTCCTTTCAGCGAAGAGGATATTCAGCAAGTTTGCGATACTGCACATTTTGCCGAGGTAATCAACAAGTTACCACATGGACTGGAATCTAATATTCAGGAAAAAGGTGTAAACCTTTCCGGCGGACAAAAGCAGCGGCTGGCGCTGGCCAGGGGCATTCTGGCAGCGCGTAGCAGTCAGCTCGTGCTGATGGATGAACCCACCAGCAGTGTAGACCCGCGTACTGAGTTGCAGCTTTACCAGAAACTGTTCAAAGCCTTTGCCGATAAAGCAGTAGTTTCTTCGCTCCACCGCCTCCATCTGCTTCCCCTCTTCGACTATATTTATGTGCTGGATGGGGGTCGCATTATAGAAGAAGGAAGTTTTGAATATTTACGAATGAACGGCCTCTTGTTCAAAGAGCTTTGGCAGCACCAGGCTGAGAAAGATGAGGTTTTAGTTGATAAGCAAAATAAAGCTGCCTAGCACTCACTAGTTGCTGAATCATATGAGGAGGGCTCTTTTACTTACTCCTGCGCCTGCAAGATTTGCTGTAGCAATTCTTCATCTTCCAGCTGTTCCAGCCAATCTAGTGGAAGCTGTAAGCGCACACTCTGCGCACCACCGCGGGGGGTGCATACAACAGGCACTTTATGATCCTCTGTTTCGCTGATTTTCGCAGCCTTCTCTCCGTTTTTGCCTTCCAGTCCGGCATAAGCCTGAACGCAGGTCCAGGTGGTGCCTTCCTGGTCTGTTACTTCACGTTGCTCCATGAATCTTGTCTTTAGCAAGACTATGAACGACAATTGAACCAGATGAGTTTTAGCGTTGCAGGAGGTGTGGACCGGGAGCTGATGCAATCTCTCTCAAATTTCTTAAAAAAAAGCGCTGGAAGCAGATGCTCCAGCACTATGTACTTTTGAAAGGTTGAACAGACTCAGCCTTATTCTTTATCTTTTTTCTTGGGACGGTGCTTTACCACTTTAGCATCGCGGTAAAAGATGACCTCTTCTGCAACATTACAAACCTGGTCACCTACTCTTTCAATTTTCTTAATTATTGAAAGTAAGGCAACACCTTCCTTAATCTTCTCTGGCTCTTCTTTTAAATAAGGAATGATAACACTATCGGATTTACGATAGATCTTGTTGAGAATCTTATCGCGTTTAATTAATGCACGGGCCAGCTCCGTATCATTTTCCAAGAAGGCTTTGCGGCAGTCAGCAAACATCAGCAGTGCCTCATCATACATTTCCAGCACCAGGGTAGCTTGCACCAGCCGCTGGTCCATTGGTTGCTCTAACTCCTTTAAGAAAAAGGCAATGCCTTCTGCCGTATCGCCAATGCGCTCCAGGTTAGCGTTTATCTTTAAAATGGCTAATACCATGCGCAGGTCTACGGCAACCGGAGTGAACAGGGCAAAGAAGTTTTCGCACATGCCATCGATCTTGACATCGTAATTATTTACTTTGTCGCCAACCTTGATGATCTTCTTAGCCAGCTTTTGATCGGCCGTAACCATGGCTTCCCGGCCATTTACCAGCTGAAACTCCACCAGGTCCCACATTTCCAGGAGCTTATTCTTGAGACGATCTAGTTCTACATCTATATGTGGCATGCTTTTAACTTCTGCGATTTATATTTTACTATGCAAGTATATAAAACATTCACTGCTTCTCATTATCCAAAACGACCCGTTATGTAATTTTGCGTGCGTGTATCTTTAGGGCTGGTAAACAAGGTTTTAGTCTTTGCTGTTTCTATCAACTCACCAGAAAGGAAAAAAGCTGTATAGTCGCTCACCCTACCAGCCTGCTGCATGTTGTGTGTTACAATAACAATGGTATACTGTTTTTTCAACTCCCAGATAAGCTCTTCTATCTTGGCAGTTGAGATAGGGTCCAGGGCAGAGGCAGGTTCGTCCATCAGCAAAACCGAAGGACCATTGGCCAGTGCCCGGGCAATACAAAGTCTTTGCTGCTGACCTCCCGAAAGTGCCAGCGCTGACTGATGCAGTTTATCCTTTACTTCGCCCCAGAGCGCTGCCTGCACCAAGGAACGTTCAGCAGCTTCTTCCAGCAAACTCTTTTTTGAAATACCCTGGATCTTCAATCCATACACAACATTCTCAAAAATAGTCTTGGGAAATGGGTTTGGTTTCTGAAAAACCATGCCGACTTCTTTGCGAAGTTCATCGACCCGTACTTCCTTTTTATAAATATTCCGTTCATCCAGCAGGATCTCACCTTCTGCCCTAAAACCTTCAATATAATCATTCATGCGGTTGAAGAGGCGCAAAAAGGTTGATTTTCCACAACCCGAAGGACCAATAAAGGCTGTAACTGCTTTTTCTTCCAGCGCCAGGCTTATGTTTTTGATTGCATGAAAATTGCCATAATAGGCATTAACATCTTTGGCGACCAGTTTATATACTTTGCTCATCTAAAAATTACCACTTAACTTTTTTCTGTTGACGATAGCGTAAATATACAGCTATGCCATTCAACAAAAACGTAATGAACAATAAAACGATAATAGCAGCTGCTGCATTGATCAGGAAAGCGGCCTGCGGCCGGGATACCCAGTTAAAGATCTGGATGGGTAACACTGTAAATTCATCGAGCGGGCCCTTGGCTACAAAGGGTACATAGGCCAGTGCACCAATTACAATCAGGGGTGCAGCTTCACCCACAGCGCGTGAAAGCGCCAGGATGATCCCCGTTAAGATTCCGCCAGCAGAAGCTGGCAGCACCTGGTTGTAAACGGTTTGCCATTTAGAAGCTCCAAGGGCAAATGAAGCATCGCGGATGCTTCTGGGTACCGCCTTGATGGCTTCCCTGGTAGTAACGATAATAATTGGTAAAACAAGCAGCGACAGCGTAAGGGCACCGGCCAGCAGGCTGGCTCCTAACTGCATTTGGCGAACAAATACCTCTAATCCCAGCAACCCATAGATAATGGAAGGAACACCGGCCAGGTTAGAAATATTGATCTCCAGAAAATTGGCCATCTTGCTCTTCTTGGCATATTCCTCCAGGTAAACCCCTGCTGCCACACCCAGGGGGATGGCAATAAGCGCAGTAAGCAACAGAATCCAGAGGGTACCAGACCAGGCGGTTAAAATACCTGCCCTCATGGCACGGCGGGAAGGCAGGCTGGACAAGAACTCCCAGTTAATGCGACTTAAGCCTTCAATAAGAATATCAATCAGAAATATGGCCAGCACAACCAGCCCGATAAAGGTGCAGAAAACACCAAATACCTGGAAGGCCTTGTCTTTTAACCTGTTATAATCAGAGTTAGTCATACTTTTCCTGGAATTTTTTGCGGATCCAGAAGCTGATGTTGTTGAGCGTAAAGGTAAAGGCAAACAGCGTAATACCCGCTGCAAAGATGGTCTTGTATTCCAAGGAGCCATGCGCCACATCACCCAGGCTTACCTGCACAATATAGGTAGTAATGGTTTCGATGGGCACCAGTGGATTGAGCGTCAGGCGCGGTTGCTGCCCTGCTGCAATCGCCACAATCATCGTCTCTCCCACTGCCCTGGAAATTGCAAGGATTACTGATACGATAATGCCCGAAGAGGCTGCCGGCACCATCACGCTAAAGGCGGTCTGGTAACGGGTAGACCCCATTCCATAAGCCGCTTCTCGTAAAGAACGGGGCACGGCGCTAATGGCATCTTCACTTAAAGAAGAGATCATGGGAATAATCATGACGCCCATGACAATACCTGCGGAAAGCGCATTAAATCCTGCCAGACCAGGGATAAAGCCCTGCAAAAAGGGCGTTACTACTGTAAGGGCAAAGAAACCATACACAACAGTAGGAATGGTCGCAAGCAATTCCAGCACCGGCTTTACGATCTGCCGCATTTTGCCCGGGGCATATTCGTTCAGATAAACGGCAACAGTAAGCCCAATGGGAAGGGCAACAGCAATGGCAATGGCCGTAGTAAGCAACGTACCCGCTACCAGGGGCATAATCCCGAATTTTTTATCGGCAAACAGGGGGGTCCACTCCTTTTCTGTTAGAAAACGAACAATGGACACTTCCCTGAAAAAGTCGATGGATTCTGAGAGTAATACCCAGATGATACCTACCGTAATTAAGATTGTAATGGCTGCCGAGAGCCACAACAGGCCTTCAAAGATCTTTTCCTTTATCCTCAAGGTGCTAGTCTTTTGCTTAGTTAGTTGCCTGCTGCTGGTTTAGCCCATCAGCAAATTGCTTGAAAGCTGCTCTTTGCTCATCGTATCGTTCGGCAGGCAGCTGAATATAGCCAACTTCTTCGCTAAGTTCAGGTGCATTATCCAGGTAGAAGTTTATGAATTCTACCACTTCTGGCCGCGCAGCAGCCTTTGAGTTTACGTATATGAACAGCGGTCGTGAAAGCGGTGCATACGTTCCGTCTTTAACAGTTTCCAGGGAAGGCAGGATCGCACCCTGACCATTGCTCTCGTTTCCGTCATTTACAGGCACCGCTTTAAGCTTGCCTTTGTTTTCTTCGTAATAAGCATAGCCAAAAAAGCCCAGTGCATTGGGATCTGTAGATACCCCCTGTACCAGCACATTATCATCTTCGCTGGCAGTATAGTCCCCACGGCTGGAGTGGCTTTTACCAACCACTGCTTCGGTAAAATAATCATAAGTACCTGACTCGACTCCGGCGCCATAGAGGTGAATTTCTTGATTTGGCCATTCCGGACGAATCTGGTTCCAGCGGGTAATGGTGCCCTGGGCTTCAGGTTCCCAAATTTTCTTCAGCTCAGCAACTGTAATATCTTTTACCCAGTCATTCTCCGGATGCACTACCACAGTTAGGCCATCATAGGCTACCGGAAGCTCAACGAACGTAATATTATTCTCTTTCGCCATGGCCTGTTCAGCTTCATTCATGCTGCGGGAAGCATTTACTATATCTATCTCACCACGGGAAAACTTTTTCATGCCACCGCCAGTACCGGAAACACCTACGGTAACTTTTACATTAGGGGCTTCCGTACGAAATTCTTCTGCTACCGCCTCAGTAACAGGATATACTGTTGAAGATCCGTCAATCTGTATGTTGCCTGAAAGGTTTTCATCGTTAACGGTTTCTCCTTGTTGTCCACCACAAGCACTCAGCAACAATGCACCTGCCAGCATAAAGCCGGCAGCTTTAAAAGGCATTCTCATCCGACGTGAAAGCATAAGACTAGACTTGGTTTGCATTTTCATGATCTGTATGTTTGGCTGTATATGATCCCGAATATAGACCACATTATAACCGATCCTGTTTAATTTGGCTGCAAAATGATGAAAAAGGCAACAAATATTTTTTATTTTATGATTATCTAATTGTTAAGCTTGTGTTTCTACCAACCTGAAAAAGCACACAAGCGCTTGCGTATTGTGTTGGTTTTATGACGGTTGAGGAGATAATC
>JASLAE010000364.1 GCA_030147305.1 Cesiribacter sp. | reverse complement strand
GCAATGGCCACGCCGGCAATATTGCCCAGGCCCACTGTACCGCTAAGGGCTGCGGAAAGGGCCTGAAAATGGGTTACCTGACCAGGATCTTCTGGTTTGGTGTAGGTGCCTCTTATAATTCTAAAGGCCTCACGGAAACCCCGGATATTGATAAATTTAAGGTACAGGGTAAAGAAGAGCGCGCCGGCCATCAGCCAGATCAGGATGAAGGGCATGGCAAAGTGTTCGCCCAGCTGCACCGGATAAAAAATAAAGTCTGAGATGGCCTGTGTGGCAGGCGCTACCGACTCGTTTATTCGCTCGTCGATAGTCAGTTCCCGCGTTTCCTGTGCTCTTGCAGCGCCAGCAAAAAGGCATAGTGCCATAAGCAAGAGCAATCCGTTTTTCTTCATGAGGCCGAAATTTTGTAAGGTAATAACGGCTAAAATAAATATTATTTATCAGAAAAAGGGATTTTCAAATTAATTCCTGCTGTTATTTCTGCTCCTGCAAAAATTTTATTTGCCGCGCCACCAGCGCGATGCCTTCGTTGAAGCTATGTGGCTGATAGCCTAGCTGTTGCTGCATTTTTTTGATGATGAAGCC
Source organism: Cesiribacter sp. (assembly GCA_030147305.1). Classification (GTDB taxonomy): domain Bacteria; phylum Bacteroidota; class Bacteroidia; order Cytophagales; family Cyclobacteriaceae; genus Cesiribacter. The sequence goes on along the minus strand of JASLAE010000364.1, from coordinate 10,998 downwards.
GGTGCGGGGCGGTCGCCTGGCAGGCTGGGTAAAGGTACTGCTATCGGCCCTTGTCATCAGGCTTTTATCCAGCCCAAAAAAGTCGGCAGTGTGCACCGCCATCTCATAGGGGGTTAGAAAATCTTTACCGGAAACATTCCAGATGCCCGCAGCTTTTGCCTTTGCAATGCGCAGACAGCCATCGGCCAGATCTTCGGCCAGGGTGGGGGTGCGCCACTGGTCATCTACAACCTGAATAGGCTTGCCCTGCTCCAGGTTGTTTTTAACCCAAAGAATAATGTTAGACCGGCTGAGGTTGTTGGTAATGCCATAAACCAGTACCGTTCGGGCTATGGCCCATGAGGTAGTAGACTGCTGTACCAACCGTTCGGCTTCAAGTTTGCTCTCGCCATAGAAATTAACTGGCGCTGGTGTAGCCGCTTCGTCGTAGGGGCCTTGCTCACCATCGAAGATAAAGTCTGTAGAAACATGCAATAGAAAAGCACCCTGCGCTTCTGCAGCGGCAATGAGGTGCTGAACGGCTTCTACATTTGCGCGCCAGCATTCTTCCCGATTTAGCTCGCACTGGTCCACGTTTGTCATGGCTGCGGAATGCAGGATTACATCTGGTTTAAAGGCGGTTACAGTGTTAAGCACCTGCTGGCGGTCCTCTATGTCCATGCTCTGATAAGCAATTGCAGTATCAGGGCTTCTATTCTCTCCGCGTGCAGTAGCAAGTACATCCCAGGAAGGGTCATTTTCAAGCTGTTTCACCAGCTTTTGGCCCAACAGGCCATTTGCTCCCGTTATCAGTAATTTCATTATTTCTTCTCTGCCGGATAAAATTTAGCGTAGCGCTTTCTTAACTCTTTTTTGCTAACCTCTTCTACTTTTACAACCAGGTGTACATCCTCAAGCGGGCGGTCCGCAGCGCCCGTTGCCACATTGGCAATCGAATCAATAACCGGCAAACCTTCCACTACCTGGCCAAACACGGTATAATCACGGTCAAGGTGGGGTGCGCCGCCAACGGTGGTATAAATTTGGCGCTGCTGTTCCGTAAGGGTGTAATTTGGCTGTGGTCCAAATTCTTTTTCAATCAGGGGCGTAGCATCTTCTATCTTTTCCTGGATTGCCGCATAGTTGCCCTGCTGTTGTAGTGCTATTACTTCCTGACGCAGGTTTGCATATGCCGGCATGCCGAGCAGCCGCCTAAACTGTTCCTGTTGCAGCTGCATGCTACGGTTCAGCATCATGGCAGACAGCTCTTCCTCTGAGAATATCCGGCCCTGGATGATGTAAAACTGGCTGCCACTACTCTCTTTCTTAGGATTTACCTGATCTGCCTGGCGGGCGGCGGCCAGGGCTCCTTTTTCATGTATCAGGGTGTCGTTAAACTCTGCAGGGATGGTATAATCAATTGGGGTTTCATCGGGAGTTTTTGCGTTTACATCACCCGTCTGGATCATGAAATCCCTGATAACCCGGTGAAAGGTAGTGCTGTCGTAGGCGCCACTTTGAGCCAGCTTTATAAAGTTTTCTTTGTGCTGGGGCGTTGCATCATACAGAATGGCCTTCATATTGCCATAACGGGTCTGAAAAGTAACCAGATAGTCTTTTTCTGTGGCACAGGAGGCCATCAGGAGGATGCATATGCTAAGCGCAAGAAGCCTGTTCATGAAGGATAGGTTTTAATTGAAGGCGAAAATAAGGTTTTCTGCCGATATGTTCTTAGTTAATCCTTATGAGCCTACCGTGATTTCCTTCACAAGCCGGCGATTTATTAGTGCTGCCTGATCGTCGATTTCATTGTGCCTCTACGAAGCTAACTGCTTAGACTAAATGTCACTAGCCCGCAAGCCAGTAAGCTGTACCGGCGGCAGCTAACTGAATGGTAAGATTATCGAGGCCGTGGGTGCTGATGGCTTCTACACCCGTTGCAGCCAGTGCAATCAGTAGTGCATAGACAAAGGGATTGCTGAGCCCCTGGGCCTGCAAACCCAGATATGCAACAATGGCACTGACCAAAAAAACAGCTGCTGATCCTTCTATGCTACGGGTAGAGGCTACTCCAGCCATAGAGGGCACCTTATAACGGTGCCTGCCCCAGCGGCTGCCAACCGGCTCACCCACTGCATCGCCCCAGCCCCCCACCAGATACCCGATGGCAGCCCATTGCATAAAAAATAGGTTGGTCAGTACGCCTCCGGCAGCAGTGGTGAGCAGGGGAATCAGGATAAACAATTTTTCCTGCGGGGCATCGGACGGGCGGGCCAGTGCCCTGTAGAAGTTACTTTGCTCACCCTGCCAGACTGCCCATAGCACCAGCAGGCTGATGGCCGTCCCAAACACCACCACAACCGGCAACCCCCAGATCAATTGTAAAACTCCGGCCGCTGTAAATATGCAAAAATGGAAGAGCTTGCGCGTATAACCCACCCGCCATTGCTTCTTTACCCTGAGGGATCCTGCTATCCAGGCGGCAGCGATGCCATACAGCAAAGCAGCCGGAAATAAATACGCCCACAGCATCCATGAAGGCCATGCCTTTTCTATAAAGCTGTACAGATGCTCAGGTAAATTCATTCAAGGTTTTTAGTGCAGGGGGCGTCTGTTTACAACACCTTTTAGACAGTAGAAGCTTGATCTAATGGGCCATCTGGCCTTTGATTTGCTTGAGAATGCGGTCGCCGCCGGCATCTAAAACTTTTTCTGCAAGCGCCAGTCCCAGACTTTCTGCTTCAGGTATTGCCCCTGTTACAGTAATGTCTATACGCTCCTGACCGTCCATGCTGATGACCCCACCCCGCAGACTGAGAATATCATTGTCCAGCTGCGCCAGGGCATAAATAGGCACACTACAGCCCCCTTGCAGCCGGCGCAGGTAAGCCCGCTCGGCCAGTAAGCGCTTTTCTGTATGCGGGTGGTTGATCAGCTTCCTGACAAGCGCGCTTTTTTGGGAATCCAGCTGTTCGTGTACCTCAACGGCAACACTGCCCTGGCCTACGGGCGGAATAAATTCATCCAGGGGCAGGTGGCGCAAGATCATTTCGCCATAACCCATGCGGTGAACGCCAGCATAAGCCAGCAGCAAGGCATCACATGCTCCTTCTTCCATTTTGCGAATCCGTGTCTGCAGATTACCCCGTATAGAAACCGGCGTGGCGTGTGGATAATATTTCTTGAGTGTTGCTACCCGGCGGGTGGAAGAGGTGCCCATGCGCAAAGGTTTATCGGCATTATCCAGCTCAAGATCTCTCTGCAGGCTGATGATCACATCATTTTCCTTTTCACGTTCGGTAAAGGCAATGATGGAAAATCCTTTTGGCAGCTCCGACTGCATATCTTTAGCGCTGTGTACTGCAATGTCTATGGCGCCACTGGCCAGCTGCTCTTCAATTTCTTCAGTAAATACACCCTTGCTGCCAATTTTGGCAATGGATACGTTCTGAATTTTATCGCCGCGGGTTTCTATGGTAACCAGCTCAGTTTCCAGCCCACCAGCCTTTAACATATCGGCAACATAATAAGCCTGCCACAAAGCCAGGCGGCTGCCACGGGTTCCAATGCGTATTTTCATGTTGTTTTCTTCAATTTCAACGCTAAACAGCCATCAGGCATCAGTAGGGGATTTTTTTCGTTTTGGTTTGTCCGAATTTCGTTCCTGTTCAATAAACCTGATGATTTTTCCTGCAATGTCCAGGCCTGTTGCCTGCTCAATGCCTTCCAGACCCGGAGAAGAATTAACTTCAAGAATAAGCGGTCCGCGATTGGAATGGAGCATGTCTACGCCTGCTATGGTAAGGCCCATGGCTTTGGCCGCGGTAAGGGCGGCTGCTTTTTCTTCGCGGCTGAGCTTGTATACAGTAGCGCTGCCGCCCCGGTGCAGGTTAGAACGGAACTCGCCTTCTTTACCCTGCCTGCGCATGGCGCCTACCACCTCGTTGCCTACTACAAAAGCCCGTATGTCTGCTGCTTTTGCTTCTTTAATGAATTCCTGCACAATTACACGGGCCTTTAAGTTGTGGAAAGCCTCAATCACCGATTGCGCTGCCTTGCGTGTTTCGGCCAATACCACACCCAGGCCCTGGGTGCCTTCCAGCAGTTTAATGACCAGTGGCGCACCGCCTACCGCTTCAATAAGGTATTTATCTTCCCGGCTGTAGTTGGTAAATGCAGTTTTGGGCAAGCCAACACCAGATCTGGCCAGAATCTGCATGCTGCGCAGTTTGTCGCGCGAGCGTACAATAGCCTGTGATTTGGTGGTTGTAAATACATTCATCATTTCGAATTGGCGCACGACTGCAGATCCATAGAAGGTTACCGAAGCTCCAATTCGGGGAATTATGGCATCTATATTTCTGATCAGTTCGCCTTTATAATGTAATACTGGGTTGCTTTGCTCAATAATGATGTCGCACCGCAAATGGTCTAAAACGCGGCACTCATGACCCCGCTGCCTGGCTGCCTCTACCAGCCGTTTGGTAGAGTATAGGTTGGCATTGCGAGAAAGAACGGCTATGTTCATGGTTTGATTTTTTCTTTATAGGATAAGTTTATCTTGTTTACATCTACCAGAAAGCGCTTGACTAAAAGCTGACGGCCCAGTAAAATCGGGTATTTCATACGGCTGCGGTCCGCAAGTGAAAATTCTGTCTGGATTCGCTTTCCGAAGATGATGATGTGGCTATGAATGACAAAACGCTTTTGCAGGTGCCCGTTAGAGCTGCGAATGCTTCGTTCTTCAAAATCCTTTACATTAAAACGATGAATTCCCTTTTCATGTAGCTTAGAGCCGGGAATGGTAAAAGTTATTGCCTGGGAGCCATCAGCTTCTTTTATTACTTTTATACGGGAACAGTGAATGGAAGAGGTGTAAGCACCGGTATCTATTTTTACATCTACATTATGGAGACCTAAATCCGGCAAATCTACAATATCTGTTCGGCCAATAATCCGTAACTCTTTCGAAGCTTTAGGTTTTTTCATGCTGACTGGCGTTGCATTGCGCCTAACTAAGCCCTTAACACTCCTGCCAGCTTTAGCGACAAATCGAGTAAGGCAATTTTAGGATTGGCGTTCCGCTCAAGGTAATACAAAGTTTGATTTAGTAAATCGGACATTTGCTGCACTCTCATGGGTGTGGCAACTTTGCTAAAGCGTTCGGCAAAGGCCAGCTCTTCTGATTGCAGTCGCACCAGGTCTCCGCCTGCATATGGGTAAACCAGCGTTTCCCTTAAAAGGTTAAGGCCTGTTAGCAGCAGGTTGCGCTGTGCATCGCGGCCAAGCTTCCCCATGTCTTCGGCAAAACTTACCAGCTTGCTGTAATTATGTTCATAACACAGGCGCATCCAGTCCCGAAAAAGAGCAAAGCTTTCGTCCGTAGTATCCCCAGCCAGCCGCAGAGCTTCCTGCAGGTTGCCACCAGCCAGGCGGGCAATGGCCTGGGCTTTTTCAGCAGGCAGGTTGTACTGGCGGGAAAGTATTAACTCAATCTCCTGATCACTAAAAGCCCTGATTTTTACAATCTGTGTTCTGGAAAGAATGGTTGCCAGCAACTTTTCGGTGTCGTGGGTGATAAGAATGAAAACCGTTTTTGCAGGTGGTTCTTCCAGGATTTTAAGAATGCCGTTGGCGGCAGCAGGGTGCATATATTCGGGCAGCCAGATGAGCATGATCTTGAAAGGACCTTCGTAGCTTTTAAGGGCCAGGCTGCTGATAATGTTGCGGCTTTCCTCTTTACTGATGTTTACCTGTTTGTCTTCGCCGCCGTACTGCTGGCGCCATTCACTCAGCGAACCATATGGGCTCTGGCCCAAAAATTGCCGCCACTCAGCGATAAAGCTTTTGCTCACCACATGTGCCTCTCCCTTCACCGTGTTAGTAGAACTCACCGGAAACACATAGTGCACATCGGGATGCTGAAACTTGGCCATTTTCTGGCAGGCAGGGCAAACGCCGCAGGCATCCTGCTCACCTGTGAGATCTATTTGCCGGTTGGTACACTGCAGATAGGTAGCAAAGGCAAGCGCTATGGCCAGGTTGGCAGAACCCTCCGGACCAACAAACAGCAGGGCATGGGCCAGGTGGTTAGCCTGCACAGATTGGGTCAGGTGCTGTTTTACTTCGTCCAGCCCTGTGATGTCTGCAAAGCGCATGGGTAATTCAAATTCGAATTGATATCAAAAATTAAGCATAGAGCTGCGTAGGTATTCGCAAAAGGGAAAGTAAAAGATTAATGGCGTACCTCCACAACAGCACAATAATAAATCAACCTTTTTTCTCCCACACCCGGTAAGGGGCAGTTTGCTCGAAGATATGCTTTAATATTTTTCTGTCAGCTTCTGCCAGCATTAATTTGCGGCGTTCCAGCACACGTTCGGTAGTTTCCATGGCCTGTTCGAATTTGTAAGTGCTAAAGCCTGCGGCACCACCCCAGGCAAAGCTGGGGATAAAGTTGCGCGGATAGCCATCGCCAAAGATGTTGGTACTTACGCCTATCACTGTACCGGTATTGAACATGGTATTAATGCCGCACTTGCTATGATCGCCCATGATCAGGCCGCAGAATTGCAGGCCAGTGTCAATGAAACCGCCCCTGGCATAGCTCCAGAGCTTTACATTGGCATAATTGTTTTTCAGGTTAGAATTGTTGGTGTCTGCTCCCAGGTTGCACCATTCGCCCAATACGCTATTGCCCAGGAAACCCTCGTGTCCTTTGTTGCTGTAGCCCATAATTACCGCATTGCTTACTTCACCACCCACTTTGCAATAAGGGCCTACAGTGGTATCGCCACGCATTTTGGCCCCGGCATTTACGTTAGATTCCCTGCAAAGGGCAAACGGACCTTTGATGATGGCTCCCTCATGTACCTGTGCCCCTTTGCCAATATAGATCGGACCTTCTTCTGCATTGAGGATGGCTGCCCGGATTTTTACACCTTCTTCAACAAAAATCTGCTCTTCGTTATAGGTACGGGTATGCACATCGTTAATACCGGCAGAGGTGCGCCCCTGGGTAATAAGGCTGAAATCTGCTCTTATTTGAGCACCATTGTACTGAAAAATATGCCACGGATGCTGAATTAGCACAATGGGCTCCGTCAATTCTTTTTTGTGCTCAGCCTTGAAAGGTTGTAAAGGATAGGTCTGCGCACTTGCTCTGCCACTGCGGAAAGCCAGGATGGAATCTTCCTGTACCAGGCATTCGTCCATGCGGAGAGCTTCAATCTGTTTGGTGAGTTCAGCTGTCGGGCATAAGGCACTGTTAACAAATAGATTATCGTCTGCAGCAGCAAGCGGAAATTTTTCCTGGAGGTAGTCTTCTGTTAAGTAGCTGGTAGTGGCTTGGGGCAGCAGTTGCTGCCATTTTTCTGCCAGGGTTAGAATGCCACAGCGCAGGGCTGCTATAGGCCGGGTAAAAGTAAGCGGTAGCAGCTGCTGACGCAGCTTTATATCATCGAATAAAATAAGATTCATGGGGCAAAAATATAAAAAGAAAGCACAAGCAGGAAGCGAAACGCACCGGATAGATTAGACCACAACCTGGGTTTAAGGGGATGCATTGCTACAAATAAGAAAAGCCTTCTGTATTTCCACAGAAGGCTTTTATATGTTTTACAGCCAGAGGCCGGTTACTTTTTGTAACGCTTGTTAAATTTCTCAACACGTCCTGCAGTATCCAGGAAGATTTTCTTACCAGTATAGAACGGATGCGATGCAGAACTTACCTCCACTTTGATAACAGGATAAGTTTTGCCATCTTCCCATTCAATTGTTTCCTTTGAGGTCATCGTTGAGCGGGTTAAGAATTTAAAATCGCTCGTGGTGTCCATGAAAACAACATCGTTGTATTTTGGGTGAATGTCTTTTTTCATAACCGGGTCTCTTTATGCCTTTTTCCTTAGAGGGCACAAAGATAGAGATAAAAATTTTAACTTCGAAAGAAAAAAGCTTAATATACAACGATTTTAATTAATGTACTGGACTAACATTGCCAGTCTGTGTTCGTTATTAATTAAGATAATCTAACTTATAGGCGATTATTGGCATAGGATTTACTTAGACCATGGCGTTTCAGGAAAAGCAGAAAACAAGACTACTTTTTATCGATGACGATGAAATAAACAATTTCATTTTGCAGGAGCTCTTCGCTGAGGAAGAAGATCTTGAATTGAAGTTTTTTTCAGATAGTCCGGCTGCTTTTGAGCACTTGCGTATCCTGGCACTGCAAAAACCCCATCAGCTGCCGGATATCATCTTTATGGACATAAAAATGCCGATTCTGGATGGCTTTGAGTTCCTGGAAAGGCTGCAGGAAGAAGGTTTTCTGAATGATAAACCAGTGGATATTTTCCTGTTGTCTTCTACCCTGGACAACCGTGACGTGAAACGGGCTGCCAGTTATTCCAATATCAGAGAGCTGGTTACAAAGCCCTTAACCGTAGATAAATATCGGATGCTGATTGCCCGTCATTTTAAAGATGGTGTTACCTCTGGTCAATAAAGCGCCTTTGAAACTCATTGAGGACGGTCAGTATATTTTCTGGTAATCGCTCCAGGACTTGCTGTGCAAGTGGCTCTTTAATTCCCCAACATGCTTCTCCCATTGCACCTGCCATACTGGCCTGTGTATCAGCATCGCCGCCTAAGGATACCGCAAGCCGAATAGCTGCTTCTGTGCTTTCTGCCTCTAAAAAACACTGAATGGCTTGCGGTACCGAACCCTGGCAGCTTACCTCGAAAGTATAGGCTGGCCTGATGGCTGCAATAGAAGCCGGAAGTTCATATCCAATAGATTGCGTTACCCATTGCTGAATCTCTGCTTTGGAATGCCCCATTCGGGCTAGCCAAATCACACCTGCAATGGCCTGGGCGCCCCTGATGCCTTCCGGATGGTTGTGCGTAGGCATGGCGGTAGCGGTCGCTGCTTCCAAAGTCTTTTCAAGTGTATCAAAAGCCCAGCCAACGGGACTCACCCGCATGGCCGATCCGTTTCCCCAGCTACTATAGGCAACGCTGCAGCGGCTCATAAGCCACTGGTAAAAATTTTTGCCATAGCCGGCATTTGGGTAGCGCCTGCCCCAATGCTTAAGGGCAGCCGTATAACTTTTACCCGTCAGCAAACTTTCTGCAATGGCAATGGTCAGTACGGTATCATCAGTAAAGGTAGACGCTTGCTGCAGCAGCGGAAAATCTATTGCTTTAGTAGGTGAAAACTCATAAACCGACCCGATCATATCTCCTGCAATGGCTCCTAACATATCTGGAAAAGCCTGATGATTTCAATTTGTTTAGACAAAGCAACAACTATCTTACAAGGGGAACCCTTGCCCGGCATTTGGCTTGTGAGAAATGTTTGCGCAAATTAGCAACCTGATTTACGGGCAATTAAGAAAAGAATAAGATGATTTGCTTGCTGGCTTTCAAAAGGCTTTCCATATGCAGTAGTTTACTGCTGACTTTGTTGTTGACAAACGCATTAGAAGGTAGCGCACAAGGTTCTATGGTGCCGCTTGATAATCACTATTATCACCTGCTGGATCGTTACGAGATTGGCAGGGGGCGTTTTGCTCCGTTTCATACCAGCCATAAGCCATTTCTGCGGTTACCCCTGGCTCACTTTACCGATGCAGGCTATGATAGCCTGCAGCAGTTTGGAACTAAAGTAGACAAGTTCAACATTCAGTTCCTGGCCAATGATAACTGGGAGTGGAGCGAAAAGGATCAGGTGGCGCGCAAGCCTATCTTAAAATATTTTTACCGTACTACGCCTGATCTTTACAGTGTGCAGACAGAAGATTTTGACCTGCACATTAACCCGGTACTTTGGTTAAGAGCAGGTACGGAAAACGGTGGTGAGCCAACACCCTATAGAAATACCAGGGGTGTGGAGCTGAGAGCCAACATAGAGCAAAAGGTGAGCATATACAGCTTTCTGGCAGAGAACCAGGCGCGCTATCCGCTTTATGTGCGGGAGCGCATTAGCGACCGGTTAGTGGTACCAGGGGAAGCTTTCTGGAAAAGCTTTGGCGAAGAGGGGGGCGTAGACTTTTTTACGGCCCGTGGGCATGTAAGCTTTAATCCGATCAAAAGCATCAACCTGCAGGTAGGGCACGAGCGGTTTCATATTGGCAACGGGCTTCGTTCTATGTTTTTGTCTGATTATGGACCGGCTTTTCCCTATCTAAAAATTCAGACAAAGATTTGGCGCTTTAGCTATACTAACATCTTTGCGCAATTGAGAGGCGAGATTCCAGCATCCCGCTCCGGGGCGTCAGGCAGCATCAACTATCCTAAAAAGTTTTTTGCTTTTCACCACCTAAGCCTCAACATTACCGATAATTTAAATGTGGGCCTTTTCGAGGCCATCGTGAGTGGCGATAGTGTTAGCAACGGCATAGAGGTAGATTATTTTAACCCGGTTATTTTTTACCGGGCTGTTGAACAATATGGCGGCAGTAACGACAACGCGCTAGTTGGTATCGATGCCAAGTGGAATCTGTTTAAACGCCTACAGCTCTATGGGCAGTTTGTGCTGGATGAGTTTCTGCTGGAGGCTTACCGCCAGGGCAATGGCTGGTGGGGTAATAAATGGTCCAGCCAGCTGGGGGGTAAGTATATCAATGTATTTGGGATTCCCAACCTGGATGGACAGCTGGAGTGGAACAGGGCGCGGCCATTTATGTACTCGCATAGAAATAACTATACCAGCTACACGCATTACGGGCAGCCGCTGGCGCACCCACTGGGTGCAAACTTCGACGAACAATTGGCGCGGCTTACGTATCAGCCCCTGCCCCGGCTGGTGCTGGAGGGAACTGCCCTTACCGCCCGCTATGGCTCCAATCCGGCAGATGAGAACTATGGCGGCGACATTTTTGAGTCTTATAATACCCGCACGCAGGACGAGGGAAATATCATAGGCCAGGGCTTGGCGAATCGTTTGGCATTAGGAGAGCTAAATGTTTCTTACCTGTTGCTGCATCGCCTCTGGCTGGAAGGTAGTTATACCCTGCG
>JASLAE010000335.1 GCA_030147305.1 Cesiribacter sp. | reverse complement strand
GAAAGCTTTGGAAAAAGAGGGTAATGTGAAGATCTGGATGGCAAATACCAATCATTTCAAGAACGGAGGTTCTGATCAGTACCAGCTTATAGGAGAAGTGCCCCTGCAGCAGGAACAGTTTTCCATAAAGCTGGAAAAAACAGATGCTCCCCTGCTAAAGATCGTGCTGGAAGGTCCACACAACAGGGTTAACCAATGGATTGAATTGAGATAAATGTAGCTATCAGGGCCAAAGGTTCCGATCACCATTTTCAGGTACTGTGTTGGGGAGTTGATGATCCGGTGCCTGAAAAGTGCTCAGGCATATGGGTACTGTGCCACACAGGCAGCAAATATAACCCGATACACAACAGCGGGATTAGCTGCGCATCACCGCGCCCTGCTTTGTTTAGCAACAAGCGAACAAAATCCGGTGTATAGTGATAACTGAATAATCTGTTTCGATGCTGGTCCATCAGCAAAAGGCTACTCTCATGCATATTTCTGAACTTCCAGCCATACGTTTTCCCTAACAGGCTTATTGTACCTTCCCCTGGGTTACGTGCACTTTTCTCTATACAGCCCACACACTGCCCCTCTTTCATTTTAATCAAATACATACAAGCCACAAAGAAAGAGCTGCTATCTCTCAATTCAAAAATATCCTTACCCAGGTGAAAGCGCGGAGTTGCAGGCTGTTCCTCGGGCAGGCAGAGACTGGCTACTAAATTGATTTCATTATACAAGTAGTACTGTCCACGCTCCACACCACGTCCGGCTTCCCAGTAAAACTGAGATTTTTTCAAGGAAGCCTGATCCAGTGATTTACGGATAAATTTCATCAATAGGAAGTGGAGTGAAATCAGTAATCTTTATAATGGAAATCAATTATTTAGCAGGACAGCAGGGGCAGGATTTTGCCATTGGATGTGGCAAAACAGCAGGAAGATAGTAAAGAGTGCCCCCCAAAATATGCAAGCAGTGTGGCGGCAGCTTTCTTAGCTACTTTTGTATAGAGCTTATCTTTTTTCTCAAAGTAAGTATTATGGAAAGCAATGAGAACAAGTGCTTTTTGCATATGTAAAACGTAAAACTTCGCCTGATCGAAACAATATCTGCCAAAGGTCAGTACAAGGCAGATGCATGCAAAACCTTAGGTGTTAACATTTGATTAAATAATGCTTAAGGAATTACTATAACTTGAATAAAAACAGCGCTGAACTATGAATAATACACTTTTTATTGGATAAAAAAGTGATCATTGCATAACAGAAGCAACATTATAGTTTAATATCAAGGGGGTAAATTTGAAAAAACCAGTTACTGCTTTTGATTCATGTATCGTTCCTCCATTGGGCCTTTAGCTTTACTGATTAGGATTGTCCAGAGCAGTAAAAAAATTTATCATGAAGCACCCGACGTGCCTCAACAAGAGTATTTCAATCGGTTTCTGGCCCGCTTACCAGAAGACCTTCAATCTTATTACAGTGAAAAAGGCTTCGAAGCAAGTAAGCAAAGCATGTTATTCCGGCGCTTTATACTAGCACATGATAATAAGGATGTAAAAAACCGTTCTTAGGTTTTTAACTATTAAGATCCACGAAGTCCCAAGTCTGGGACAGCTATAAAGTTGTTATATAATCAAAAGTGATAGCTTCCTGATGGAGAAGCTCATGCAAAATTGGCTACTATTTGTCGGTAGGTGTACCTCATTGGATAGCTTAGTGTGGGTTTCTATGCTAGAAAAATTGACTTACCTACTTTGCCTGGGGTTAAGTGATAAGATTTGTATGCTACTGTCAGTATGCATATTGGAGCCTAAGAACGCCCCTACTATAATCTCTGCAATAGAGATGCCCAGTGCTTGGCTTTATTTTCCAAGTCAATTATGCTCACCTGAAATTACAACTCAGGCCACTCCATAAGCTTGTAATCTTTGCATCCTGACCGCCACCATCAAAAATACCATATAAACCTTCAGCAGTTGAAAATTCATACCCAAGGCTGGTCTTTTGTACATTAATCACGTAAGCACTTTCCATTTCAGCCCTGGCTGAACCAATGCCAATGCCTGCAAAGGTATTTAGCTTTTCCGAACTGCCTGAACCATCGCCCATATACCACCCAACAAACCTCCATTCACTTGCCGGAACTGCATTAGTCTTTTGCTCCTGAAACACCACAGTCAAACCATTGCTCCAGGAAGCCATTTTCAAAGGCCCGGCTCCGCATTCACTATTGATTCCTACATTTGATGGTTGCACCAGTAATACTTTGCTTACGATACCAAGCATTTGCTCGATAGGCTTTCCAAAAGTTATATCAGTAGAAGCTCCTGTTTGCCGATCTACCAGTTGTAAGGCATTTGAAGTCAGTACTAAAGATTGTTTATGCACCGTGCTGGTTGGTAGCCCATCATCTTCAGTGCCTGCACTACCTTCTTCTAATTTTGGGAGTGTGTCTTGTTTATTTTCAGCTCCTTGTGCAAGAGGACCTTTCCGGGAAGTAGTATCGATTTCCTGGCAGCTTAACATGATCAAAGCAAGGGGAACCGTAAGGAGGAGTAACTTCATGTAGAAAATAATTACAGGGAAAGGCTGCTTAGTAAACGGACAAATCAGAATAAGCAAGCCGATTCAAATTTTTAAAGATCCCGAAATGCTGTTTTCATGAAGGTAACCTTTAATAAATACTTTTTAAGCCAATAAGTAAGCAAAGGTCGCTGTTAGCTTGAATAGTCATACATCTGCGTATGAAAGTGATTTAACCGATCCAGCAATTTTAGCAGTGCGGTGCGTTCTGCACTGTCCAGATCAGACATAACATCCTGAATTTCACTTCCCTCAGCAAAGACCTGATAGATCTTCTCCCAGCCTGCCTCGGTTAATGACAATAATTTTCCGCGCTTGTCTTCCGGGTTTTCCTTTTCACTCATAAGCCCTTGTTTGATCAGCCTCTTGATGATATCCATACCCGTAGGGATATCAGTCATGTTTAGCTGGCATAAGGTTTTTTTATTGATGCTCCCTTTCCAGGCCAGCGTCGCCAGAAAGAACAGCTCATCTATACTGCTGAAGCTGTGTTTTTGCAATACCGGTTTAAAATAAAATCGCAGCGCCTTAAACAGCCTTACAACAATATAACCCGCAATGCCAGAAGCAGTGGGAATACCCGGATACTCTCCCTTAAACACCATGTTTTTTAAAACAGGGTCTTGTCCCGACTCGTATTGCGTTTCATTTTGGGCCTCGCGCTCTCCCACTTTACCTTCCCTGAGCACCCATACAGCAAACTGCTCTACACTTCCATATTTGTCCTGAAGCTTAAATTCCTCCCACTTTTTTACAAGGGGTATGATCGATGGGTTTTCCTCCGCTGCCATTTTCAAAGATATATTAAAATGAAAACATAGTAATGATAACACAATTATTCCAGCCTGCCCATGACTTATCGCGAACAGTCTTAATAATTAAGATTAAATATACTGAAAACATTTTTAATAATAAATTCTTTACTATGTTTACATAATAATTAATAACCATTATTCATGAAGAACATTGTAACATCTCTGGCAATACTGCTCTGTTCTACAGCTGCTTTTTGCCAAACCGGTGTGATAACAGGCAGGGTAAAAGATAAGAATACCCTGGAACCCCTAAT
>JASLAE010000283.1 GCA_030147305.1 Cesiribacter sp. | reverse complement strand
ATTGAGTGTAGATCCCATGCTGCCAGCTTCGCTAATTTTTCAGGAGCCTCTTTGACAGAAAATGCACCATTGGCATCAACCCTGACTGTGAGCTCACTTTCCCTGTACAGACTCCTGATGTATTGCAGTAAACTTAATTCTTCCTCGAAAGCAATTGCGCCAATCTTAAGCTTTAAGCAGTTGAATCCCTGTGCTATTTTTTCATCAATACTGGTTTTCATGGTCCCTCGTTCTGCCATCCAGATGAGTCCATTGATAGGGATTGAATAATCACCACTGGTAAAGCCATTCTCATAGATTATCCTTCGTCCTCCTTTAAGCCAGTCCAGGAGTGCGGTTTCAATAGCAAACTGAATGGAAGCAATACCTCCTGCAGTCTCAGCAGCCAGGTTATATACCTCCTGCAGGTCTGATGGGGGCATACACTTTTCCAACTTTTTTACCACCTTTGGCCAGTGCTGATCCAGGTCCTGCCCTTCGGGACTCAGGCCTTCCAGGGGGCCTGCTTCTCCTAAGCCAAACCAGCCTGCTGCTGCCAATTTTAAGATCCAGGTAGGCTTTTGATGGAGCACGCCCCTGGAAGTACCTGCAGAGAAATGGAAATTGAGTATGTGTTTAAAAACTGTTGGTGTAAATTGCATCCGAATTGATGGTAATATGCCATATCCCTTAACTGAATAGGCTGGCACACGTTATATTATTTTTCAAACAAATTTACAACTAACAAATGAATCAGCAGGAAGACTACACCATTGACGTCATGGTAGAAATACCAAAAGGCAGCCGAAATAAATACGAGTACGATTATAAAAGGAAGATGAGCCGTTACGATCGGATGATTTTCTCTTCGATGCACTATCCCAGTGATTATGGTTTTTTTCTGGAAACCCTTGGTGAAGATGGCGATGCCCTGGACGCTCTGGTGCTGGTATCTGAGCCTACCTTTCCGGGTTGTGTTATTGAAGTAAGACCCATTGGCGTTTTTTATATGACAGATGAAAAAGGACCTGATGCCAAAATCCTTTGTGTACCCATGAGCGACCCCATCTGGAATAAATTCTATACCCTGGAAGAGATTAACCCACACCTCAAAAATGAAATCGAACACTTCTTTCAGGTATACAAAGATCTGGAGAAGAAAAAAGTAGGTATAGAAGGCTGGGGAAACAAAACAGAAGCGTTGAAGCTGATTAGCCAGGCGCAGGATCGTTATTATCAGCAACAGGCAGAAAAGGCAGAAAATCATCTATAATTTTGCAGATACCGGTACTGTATCCATTTTTGCAACATGACCACTGGCGACTCTACTGTTTTTGAATCAATTGTACTGGATGAGTACAGTTACCACCTGCCTGAAGAAAAGATTGCTAAACATCCTCTGTCGGGAAGAGACAGCAGTAAACTCCTTTTTTATCAGGCAGGTGCTATTCAGCATAAAAAATTTACTGACCTGCCTGCTTTGCTTCCCAATGGTAGCATGCTTGTTTTTAACAACACCCGGGTAATACCGGCCCGCCTTTATTTTACTAAAGAAACTGGTGCCCGGATCGAGGTTTTTCTGCTACAGCCCCTTGCTCCTGCCGACATTCAACAGGCCATGGCGGCACAAGGCAGCTGTAGCTGGCAATGCATGATCGGTAACCGAAAACGCTGGAAGCCTGATCAGGCTTTATCGATGCAATTACAGGTAGAGGAAAAAACTATCCTAGTACAAGCCAGGCTTGCTGATGCTGTTTCCTCGGAAGTAATTTTTGAGTGGACTCCTCACACGGTAACATTTGCCTCGGTGGTGGAAGCTGCCGGGGAAATCCCGCTCCCTCCCTATCTTAATAGAAAAGCGAACCAGGAAGATACAGAAAGGTACCAGACTGTCTATAGCAGCCAGCGTGGTGCGGTAGCTGCACCAACTGCTGGTCTTCATTTTACGCCAGCATTACTGGCATTACTTCAAGAAAAAGGATTTAAAACAGAACAACTCACCCTGCACGTTGGCGCGGGTACCTTTCAGCCTATTAAAGAAAATAATCTGGCTTTGCACCCCATGCACCGGGAGCAGCTGATTATCACAGAACAAAACCTGCTCAACCTGCTTCAACAAAAGGGACCTATTATTCCGGTCGGTACCACCAGCATGCGAACCCTTGAGAGTATCTACTGGTATGGGGTTAAACTGCTGCTCAAAGATCCTGAAGCTGCTTTTTTCATTAGCAAAGATGAGTGCTATCAGTATGCAGCGCCTTCATTACCCTCCCGAGAAGAGGCTTTGGCCGCAGTGCTGGAAAAGGTTCGGCAAAGAACCGAGCGCATGCTTAGCGGCGAAACAGAAATCTTTATAGTGCCAGGCTATGCATTCAGGATGTGCAGAGGGCTGGTCACAAACTTTCATCAGCCCGAGAGCACACTTATGTTGCTGGTGGCCGCTTTTATAGGCCCGGCCTGGCGGAAACTGTATCAGGAAGCCCTGGAGCAGGACTACAGATTTTTAAGTTACGGGGATTCTTCGTTTCTTTTGCCTTAGTTATATGAAAGAAGAAGCTCAACCCCTTGAAAACATCTGGTTAGAGATAAAATCCTGGGCAGCTGAAGCTTACGAGCTGCTCAATACCCCTTTTGGCACTTTAGGGAGCACTGCCATCAGCATTACGTTTATCGTTTACCTGGTGCTTAGCATTTTTTTGGTGTACTATCTCTCCAAAAAAGCTAAACAGCTGCTGGTTAATAAAATTCTGAACAAAACAAATCTAGACGTAGGCGTGAGCCAGTCTATTGGAACTATTGTTCGATACATCATCATTGTCCTGGGGCTCGCCATTATCTTTCAGTCTGCCGGCTTAGACTTAAGTGCCCTGGGTGTGGTGGCTGGCGCAGTGGGCGTAGGTATCGGTTTCGGCCTTCAAAACATCTTTAATAATTTTATATCCGGCCTGATCATACTTTTTGAACGACCTATAAAAGTTGGCGACAGGGTACAGGTAGAAAACATTACCGGCGATGTGGTACGCATTGCTGCAAGGGCAACTACGGTAATCACTAACGACAATATTTCAATCATCATTCCCAATTCTGAATTTGTCTCGAGCAGGGTCATCAACTGGAGCCACAATGACCGCATGATTCGCTTTCGTTATCGCGTGGGTGTTTCCTATAAGGAAGATCCTGAAAAAATTAAGACACTTTTGCTGGAAGTAGCTGCCAACAATCCCAACGTCCTGACTAGTCCTTCGCCCGATGTGATGTTCATTGGTTTTGGTGAGAGCTCCCTGGATTTTGAGTTATGGGTATGGACTATTAAGTTGATCAACAGACCGACCAGGTTAAAAAGCCAGTTGTACTATGCCATATTTAAGAAGTTTAAGGAACATAAGGTAGAGATTCCTTTTCCACAGCGCGATCTTCATATCAAAAGTGGTTTACCTTCCTGATCTGGTAAGCGCTCTGTTAACACAACAGTACCTTCTCTTAAACACTTGAACCAGATTTACGTTTATATTTTGGGATGATGCAAAGATTAAAACAGGATCTGCATCATGTCAATCAATTTTTTTAACAAATTTTTTTAATTATGGAATCTAGTAATAAAGAAACTGTAAACTTATTGAATGACCTTTTAGAGCGTAATTATGACGCTGAAAAGGGTTATAAGAAAGCTGCAGAAGATGCCAAGAGCCCGGTGCTGAAAGAATTTTTCCGTGACTATGCAGGTCAGCGCTACACTTTTGGTCACGAACTGAAAGAAGAAATTCGCAGACTTGGTGGCGATCCGGAAAAAGGCACCAGTACTGCCAGCAACCTGCACCGCACCTGGATCGATATCAAAACTGCCTTATCATCCGACAAGGATGAGTCAGTGGTTGAAGAATGTATCCGTGGTGAGAAGGCTGCGCTTGATGACTATGAAGATGTGCTGAAGAAGTCTGAGCTTACAATGGCAAGCCGTGAACTGATTCAGCGTCAACACGATAAAATTCAGTCTGCTGTGAATCGCTTGAATCAAATTGAGCGTACACTGTAGTCTTACTACTGAATTTCATTATATGAAAGATCCGGCCTGAGTGCCGGATCTTTTGCTTTTAGGGCAACCTCCATTTGAAGATTCCTGCTGGCTTTGCGCCCATGCCTTTAATGCTGGAATCAATAAATCAATTCTTAAAAGGGAAACTATTCTCTACAGCCAAACATGGTCTTTTGTATATTGCGTTCTATTGCTGAACAAGAATAGCTATTACATGAAAGACCTGATTGGCGAATTGCGTTGGCGCGGCATGATCCATGATATGACGCCAGGAACAGAAGAGCAATTGAATAAAGAGATGACGGCGGCGTACATAGGGTTCGACCCAACTGCTGCTTCCCTGCATATAGGTAATTTAGCCACCGTTATGCTGCTCGTACACCTGCAGCGGGCAGGCCACAAGCCATTTGCGCTGGTAGGCGGGGCTACTGGTATGGTTGGCGACCCATCCTTTAAAAATGAAGAACGGGGACTGCTGGATGAAGAAACCCTGCGAATAAACCAGGCAGGCATTAAAAAGCAGCTTGAAATGTTTCTGGATTTTGAGAGTGGCGAGAATTCGGCCGTGCTTCTGAACAACTACGACTGGTTCAGGAACTTCAGCTTTCTGGACTTTATCCGGGATGTTGGCAAACACATCACCATCAATTATATGATGTCGAAGGATTCTGTGAAGAAACGGCTGGATACTGGCATTTCCTTTACAGAATTTTCTTACCAGCTTTTGCAAGGCTACGATTATTATCATTTGAATAAAACCCGCCAGATCAAGCTGCAGATGGGTGGGTCTGACCAGTGGGGTAATATTACCACAGGAACAGAGCTGATTCGCCGTATGGGGGGGGGTGATGCTTTTGCCCTTACGGCTCCTCTTGTAACCAAAGCTGATGGCACCAAATTTGGAAAGTCTGAATCAGGGAACGTATGGCTGGATCCGGAGCTTACTTCTCCCTACCAGTTTTACCAGTTCTGGCTAAATGTGCGTGACGAAGATTTGCCCCGCCTGCTACGTGTTTTCACCCTGTTAGATGAAGTAACCATTAAGGATCTGGAAAACAATCCCAATCCTAATGAGGCCAAAAAAGCACTTGCTCAGGAAGTAACAGTTCGGATACATGGGCAACGGGAATATGAGAAAGCAGTGAAGGCTTCGAATATACTTTTTGGAAAATCAGCACTGGAGGATTTGCGTGAAATAGACGAGCGTACACTTTTACAGGTTTTTGAAGGAGTTCCCCAAACCATGATCGACACCGATACTTTAGGTGCTGCTACAGATGTTACTGAGCTGCTTTCCAGTGCTACCGGTGGACTTGTTTTTGCTTCTAAAGGAGAGGCACGCCGCATGATCCAGGGTGGAGGCGTAAGTATTAATAAAATCCGTGTTGAAGATCCAAATACACCTAACAACTGGGAATTGTTACAAAACAAATACCTGCTGGTACAAAAAGGCAAAAAGAGTTATTTCTTGATTTCTGTTCAATAATCCCGGCCATACCGGGATTTTTTTTAAACGAATTGTCTATAGGTAATGCAAACATTTCATTATCAAACTGTCTTATATATCATACCTATGGCAGCCTATGAACAATACTGATGTTCTTTATCAAAAAGAGAAACAACTTCATCTTTTAAAAAGATACCTGTTTGTAGTAAACCCTATTTCCGGTTCCGTAGATAAATCAGCACTTGCGGAAATGCTGGATGACTATGCCCTAACCTACAAGTGGGAACTTAAGATATTTTCTACAACAGGAAAAAACGATGCCAAGCAGCTGCAGGAATTAATAAACGAATACCAGCCTGATATAGTGGTAGCAGTCGGGGGTGACGGTACCGTTAGCCTTGTCGCCAAACTGCTGGTGGAAACTGATATTGTATTAGGCATTATCCCTGCCGGGTCTGGCAATGGGTTTTCAAAAGACCTGGGTTTGCCTCAGAACAACTTTGGCGCTGCCCTGGTATCGCTTATCCATGGTCAAATAGCACGTATGGATACCTTAAAAGCCAATGAATACTTTTTTATGCACCTGGCAGATGTTGGCTTCAATGCACATATTGTAAAGTTATTCAATAAAAGCGCCAGCAGGGGCCTCATCACCTATATGAGATATGTGGTGAGAGAGTTTTTTAAGTACCCTACAACCTATTATGAGATCATTACTGATAACGGTGTGTTCAGGGGCAATGCATTTATGATTACCGTGGCCAACTCAAATCAATACGGCAGTAACCTTACCATAAATCCAGATGGTCACTGGGGGGATGGTAAGTTTGAGGTGATCATCATCAAGCGTTTTCAGAAAAAAGAAGCGCTCCGCATTTTTTACAGATTGCTTACCAAAAAGATAAAATTTTCCCCTCACTGCATTATTCTGCAATGCACCAAAGCAACCGTGATTTGTGAGAAGAAAAAGACCCTGCAGTACGATGGGGAATTTGCAAAAAAAGTAAGCCAGGTAGATTTTATCATCAAGCCTGCCAGTCTGCAGGTCATTGTACCTTAGCTGGCCCTGGCTGCGTCCACATCACCGTAGTTCATGTCCATTTTATCAATGATAGTACCTTGCTCGGGAAATTTTGCAGCAATGGTATTGTAGAAAGATAAGATCTTCATCATGTCTTCCTGAATATTACCACTAGGATAAATGGTGGGACCTATGCCGGCATGTTTTTTTGCATAGTCAAGATACCCCAGTACTATTGGCACCCCAGCTTTCACTGCCGTATAATAAAAGCCTGTTTTCCATTTGGTTACAAATTTTCGGGTACCCTCAGGAGTCACTAAAATTACTAACTTATCATGTTCTTCGAACAGGCGCACCATGCCATAGACCAGACTCCCCTGCCCAAGTTTACGCGCACGTTCGGGATTGCGTTCTACAGGAATCGCCCCGAGCTTTTTTAAAAGCCAGCCCAGCGGAGCAAAGCGCATTAGCTCTTTTTTGATGGTATAGCGTACAGGTACGCCCATGATAAAGAAAGCACCCCTGGCAAATACCAGATCCCAATTACTGGAATGCGGTGCAGCAATCATTACACTTTTTGGCACATTTGCGGGATACTGACCGGCAACTTTCCAACCGGTTATCCAAAAGAAAAACTGTGCTATTAATTTACCCATGGTAGAGACACATCCTATTCTCTATAACAATTACTTCGCAGTGTTTGTGACACATCAAACACCATAGTGGTGTAATTCATCAGCAAGTTGTGGCATTATTGGCTGCATGTACTTTAAGGTTTTATCATATACTTCTTCCACCCTGCTAAAATCAAACACCCTTATAGACTTTAACAGCTCTGGTTCCAGGACCCGATGGCAGAGTCTTTTATGCTCCTTTACATTGCTGTTAATGGTTAACAGAAAGGTACGCTCCAGGATATTGCGTACCGTATCTGCCCTGTATTCCCGATCTACCGGATTGGTATGAATGCCCAGCAGGTAACGACACTTCCCCCAGATAGCATTAGCAGGAAAATTGTTTGTGATTCCTGCATCAAGATAATTATCTTCTCCAATCTGCACAGGGCTAAAAAATACCGGCATACAGCAGGATGCTAGTACGGGAGGCAGTAAGGGGCCATCAGAAAAATACTCCGCACAGCCAGTCCGTAAATTGGTCGTACTTATGATGATGGGTGTTTGAAGATCTTTAAAGTTAAGGGGTAAATGCTCGGTAAAAATCCTGAGGCTGCCGGCAATATCGATAAGTCCACGCTTGCTGAGCTGCAGCTTGAGCAAACTCAAAAGCCTTAATTCCTTCACCGTCTGCATTACCTGGTCTGGCTCCTGGCCAGATGCCATTAAAGCGGCCACCAGCGCACCACCACTGGCACCAGCATACAAACTTGGCCTGATTCCCTGCTCCTGCAAACACCTGATGATGGCCAGCTGCGCTACGCACCGCACCCCTCCCCCGGATAATACTAATCCTAAAGACATACTAAAGTTCTTTAAGACGAAAGGTCTCGTCCAGCCGCACACCCTTTTCAGTAAGCTTTAAGGTACAGCATTCATTTACCGGATCGTGCTCCAGAAAAAGCACCCATTTCTCTTCTGCCGCTTGTTGCAGTATTGTTGCTTTCTCCTGAAGTGTAAGCAGCGGGCGTGTGTCGTAACCCATCACATAGGGCAGGGGTATATGGCCAGCAGAAGGCAAAAGATCTGCCATAAACACCAGCGTTCGCCCTTTATATTGTAATTTCGGTAACATTTGCTTTTCGGTATGACCATCTACATATAACACCTCCATACCGGTGAAAGGCGCCCGACCTTGCAGAGATACAAACTGTAACTGCCCGCTTTCCTGTATCGGCATAATATTTTCCCGTAAGAAGGAGGCTTTTTCACGCGCATTCGGCTGTGTGGCCCATGACCAATGTGCTTCATTGCTCCAGTAAGTTGCGTTCCGGAAAGTCAGCTCAGGGGCCTTACTTTCCGGATCTGACCAGCGAACGCCACCACCGCAGTGATCGAAATGCAGGTGGGTCAAAAACATATCGGTTATATCATCAGCAGAAAATCCTGCTTTATGAAGTGAACCTTCAAGGGTAGCCCCTCCATGCAGGTGGTAGTGACTCAGGAATTTTTCGTCCTGCTTGTTGCCTATCCCATTATCAATTAACATCAGGCGGTTGCCTTCCTCTACCAATAAGCAGCGCATGGCCCATGTACACAGGTTATTTTCATCGGCGGGGTTGCTGCGCTGCCAGAGGCTTTTCGGAACCACACCAAACATGGCTCCACCATCGAGCTTAAAAAATCCGGTATCAATCGTGTATAACTGCATTGTATGAAAAGAAAAAACCACATAAACAGGTTTATGTGGTCTATTGATTTTTTTTATTTAGTTATTCCTGATAAATGCCCATGGCACAAAACTTATCGATCCTCTGCTGAATGAGCATCTCCGGAGCAATGGTTTTGAGTTCTTCAAAATGGGTAAAAATCTGCTTTTTTACTTCGTCAAACATGGCTGTTGTATCGGCATGTGCTCCCCCCAGTGGCTCCTTCACAATACCATCTACCATGTTAAAATGATACATATCTTCAGCAGTGAGTTTCAAAGCTTCTGCAGCCTGCTCTTTGTATTCCCAGCTATGCCAAAGAATTGAAGAACAGCTTTCCGGAGAGATCACAGAATACCAGGTGTTTTCAAGCATTAAAACACGGTCGCCTACAGCAATGCCCAATGCACCACCCGAAGCGCCCTCTCCTATGATGAAACAAATTACCGGTACTTTGAGCATGAACATATCACGGATGTTGCGGGCAATGGCTTCGCCCTGGCCGCGTTCTTCTGCTTCAAGCCCGGGAAATGCACCGGGAGTATCAATAAATATAACGATAGGCTTGTTAAACTTCTCAGCAAGTTTCATCAGGCGTAACGCTTTACGATAGCCTTCGGGATTGGCCATGCCAAAATTTCGGACCTGGCGCTGCTTTGTATTACGGCCTTTCTGGTGACCGATAAACATAAAACATTGCCCATCAATTTTGCCGAAACCACCTACCATGGCTTTGTCATCGCCAAAATTACGATCCCCGTGGAGCTCTATAAATTCATCGGTGAGGCTATAGATGTAATCTAATGTATATGGACGGTCAGCATGTCTGGAGAGTTGAACACGTTGCCAGCGGGTAAGATTGCTGAATGTGTCGATCTTCAGTTGCTTAATTTTTTCCTCTAGGCTTCTTACAGCATCACTAACATCCACATTACTTTCCGAAGCAAGCGTTTTCATTTCTTTCAGCTTGGCCTCAAGTTCGGCAATGGGTTTTTCAAATTCCAATAGCATGTACAGCTCCCTTTATTCTTTGAAAATGGCAGGTAAAGTTATAAAAAAGCGCTTAAACATACTGACCTGCCATGAAAAATTTACAATTTGGGTTTCCTTGCTATTTGATTATCAAACCTTTAATTTATTTACTGAAAAATGTATTTACCATCTGTTGCATGATAAAATAAAGTACATTAGTTTTGCAACACCTTTTCACCCTATGGGTTATTAGGCAAAGGAGTGGTAGTTCAGTTGGTTAGA
>JASLAE010000277.1 GCA_030147305.1 Cesiribacter sp. | reverse complement strand
TTACGCATATCATCCTGGTAAATTATTTCTGCATGAAACCACTCGTGCAATGAGCGAATGCCATCCGGCGCCTTTAGCAATGAGAAAAGTACTAAGCCCGAAAGCAAAATCTCAGCCTGCCAGCTTTCCTGTTGAAGCTTCGTGAGCCAGTCAGGTAAAATAGCAGTTTTGGTTGTGGACTCAGAAGCACTCATAAAGGGAAAGATAGGAATAATTTCAGAAACCTTGAATAAGACATTTTGTCCTGAAATGCCTTAATAATTCATAAAATAGTGCCATTGTGTCTTAAGAAGCAATAATCAAAACGCTTGGTTCATGGTTTGATATAAAGATTGTAGTAAGAGTAAAAGAGATTGAAACTATGAACTTTGATAAATATACAATTAAAGCACAGGAGGCGGTACAAAAGTCTGGGGAGATTGCGGTGGGCAATCAGCAGCAGGCAATTGAACCTGGCCACCTGCTAAAGGCACTGCTGACAGTAGATGAAAATGTTGTGCCTTATCTGCTGAAAAAGCTGAATGTAAACCGGCTTCAGCTCGATAACAAGCTGGATGAGCTTATCAAGGGTTATCCAAAGGTAAGCGGTTCGCAGCCTTACCTTTCCAATGCGTCTGCCGCTGCCATGCGCAAGGCAGAGGATTTCCTGAAAGCGTTTGGAGATGAGTTTGTTGCCATAGAGCATATTATTCTGGGTATTCTTGATTCTGGCGATAGGGCCGGCAAGATCCTGAAAGATCAGGGGGTGAGTGAAAAAGACCTGAAAGCGGCCGTTAAAGAATTGCGCGGCGGCAGCAAGGTAACCGATGCCAATGCAGAGGCCAAGTACAAGTCGCTGGAACGCTACTCTAATAACCTGAATGAAATGGCCAAACAGGGCAAAATAGACCCCGTGATTGGCCGCGACGAAGAAATTCGCCGGGTACTACAGATCCTGAGCCGCCGTACCAAGAACAACCCTATTTTATTGGGTGAGCCTGGTGTGGGTAAAACGGCTATTGTAGAAGGCCTGGCCCAACGCATAGTACAGGGCGACGTACCGGAAAACCTTAAAAGCAAGCAAATTATTGCACTTGATATGGGCTTGTTGGTGGCGGGCGCCAAATACAAGGGAGAGTTTGAAGAACGGCTGAAAGCGGTCATTAAGGAAGTGCAGGATAGCGCCGGAGAGATTATTCTCTTCATCGATGAGATGCACACCCTTATTGGCGCAGGTGGCGGTGGCGAAGGGGCCATGGATGCGGCCAACCTGTTGAAGCCAGCCCTGGCGCGTGGCGAGCTGCATACCATTGGTGCTACTACTTTAAAAGAGTACCAAAAGTATGTAGAAAAGGATAAGGCCCTGGAGCGTCGCTTTCAGTCTGTGACGGTAGACGAGCCTAACATTCCGGATGCCATCTCCATCCTAAGGGGTATCAAAGATAAATACGAACTGCACCACGGGGTGCGCATTAAAGACGATGCAGTCATTGCCTCTGTAGAGCTTAGCCAGCGCTACATTACCGAACGCTTCCTGCCAGATAAGGCCATTGACCTGATGGACGAGGCAGCAGCCAAACTGCGGCTGGAGATTGACTCTATGCCCGAAGAGCTGGATGAGTTAAACCGCCGTATCATGCAGCTGGAAATTGAGCGCGAGGCGATTCGCCGGGAGCAGGATATTGATAAGGAAAATCAGCTTACCCGCGAGATAGCCGACCTCAACGAGAAGCGGAGCGGCCTGAAGGCAAAGTGGGAAAGTGAAAAGGAGGTGGTACAGGGTATCCGCCAGACCAAGGAAGACATTGAGCGCCTGAAGCTGGAAGCAGAGCAAGCCGAACGTGCAGGCGACTATGGTCGGGTGGCAGAGATTCGCTACGGACATATTCGCGGAGCCGAGGAAAAGCTAACACAGCTACAGGACAAGGTAAAAGCGCTGAACCAGGGCAACAGCCTGATTAAAGAAGAGGTAGATGCCGAAGATATTGCCGAGATTGTAGCCCGCTGGACGGGTATTCCGGTAAGCAAAATGCTGCAGAGCGAGCGTGACAAACTGCTGCACCTGGAGGATGAACTGGGCAAACGCGTTGCCGGCCAGAAAGAAGCCATTGAAGCCCTTTCTGATGCTGTGCGCCGCAGCCGTGCCGGTCTACAGGACCCTAAACGGCCCATTGGTTCCTTTATCTTCCTGGGTACAACCGGTGTGGGTAAAACCGAGCTTGCAAAAGCCCTGGCAGAGTACCTCTTCAATGACGACAATGCCATGGTGCGCATTGACATGAGTGAGTACCAGGAGCGCCATGCGGTAAGCCGCCTGGTGGGAGCGCCTCCCGGCTATGTGGGTTATGACGAAGGCGGACAGCTGACCGAAGCCGTGCGCCGTAAGCCTTACAGCGTTGTGTTATTGGATGAGATAGAGAAAGCGCATCCGGATGTATTCAACATCCTGCTGCAGGTGCTGGACGATGGCCGCTTAACCGATAACAAAGGCAGGGTGGCGAACTTTAAAAATACCATCGTGATCATGACCACTAACATTGGTTCGCACCTCATCCAGGATCGCTTTAAGGAGCTGAACCCTTTCAATGAGGAAGAGGTGATAGAAAGCACCAAGAATGAGGTAATGGAGCAGCTGCGCAAGCAGGTACGTCCGGAGTTCCTTAACCGCATCGACGAGGTAATTATGTTCCGTCCGCTGGATAAATCAATTATCCGCCAGATTGTGGACATCCAATTCCGCCTCATTCAGAAACGGCTGGAGGAGAACGGGGTGAAAATAGAAGCCTCTGACGATGTACTGGATTACCTGGGTGAGATAGGTTTTGATCCTACCTTTGGTGCCCGTCCGCTCAAGCGGGTGATGCAGCGTGAGATCCTGAACCCTTTAAGTAAGGAGATTCTGGCTGGCCGCATCAGCAAAGAAGATGTGATTGGCATAACACTCAATGACCAGCGTCAGATGGAGTTCCTGAACCTCAATGAGGTACAGATAGGAGAGTAATAAGTTTGAATTATAGTAATGGTAAATCCCCGGCTCTTTCAGGAGGGCCGGGGATTTTTATTTTTGAAGCTGGTTTTCTCCTGCCAGTTCTAAGGGTGTTTGTGGCAGGGCCGCAATGTTAGTTCTACCAGGCAGATCTTATTTATACTTGTTGTTCATGCTTTGTGCCCCTTTTGCTGTAACGTATTTCAAGTGCTTTACTTTGATAATATCATCAGCATCGTGATGCTTCCCGAATTTTACGCCACCAAAACCTGTCAGTGCAAGGATACTGCCATCCAGTGTATCAACGACTGCCCACACATAGCTTTCGTGCTGATTTGACCACAGAATTTTTACATAGGCTGTATTGGATTCTTTGTTGAGAATCGCGTCTTCGTATTTTTCAAAATCTACCAGTTCACTGCTGTATTCGTAGGTTTTGCTTATTTCAGGAACATCTTTTTCTTTAAAAAAGTCTTTAAGCAGCAATAGCTTATGATTTTCCAGGGTTTTAATGTTGCGCTCAACATTGTAGTATTCCTTGAGTGAGGTTCCATTGACCGAATTTTCCAGCAGCTTGTTTAACTGTTGGGCCAAAAATATATAATCAATTTTTGAAAGATCCCCGTTGGCAAAGCTGATGGAAGTTACATTTACCGCTTTGTTCTTCTTGAAAAGAACCAGATCAAAGTCATAATAGGTAAAAGTAAAGGCTGTATAGGTAAACTTACTGTCTCCAGCATGGCTAACACCAATATGATGCCTGCGCCCCTGTGCGTCAATATAGCCGGAGCGTTTATCTTCTTTGAGCTCATCCTGTTGTAGCAGGAATGCATAATCATTGCTTTTGGAGGCTACAAGTTCGTCAATCTCTGCTATTGTATAAAATTCAACAGTTGTAAAACTCCAGTTTTGTGCAAAGGCCTCTTTAAGAGAGGTGTTTAGATTTTTTTCAGTTTCGCCTTTTTCTTCCAGTAGCTGAATGGCTATTTTTTTATTTTTTACTTCTTCAGCCAGTTCCTTCTTGGGAAATTTGTACTGCGCCGAGGCTGTGTAGCAAACAAGTAACAAAAAGATAGTCAAGATCTTCTTCATAATGTAAGATGAATAGGGGGGTGTTTGAGTTGAGAAAATTAGAGAGGTATTGTTAAAATATATCCAAAAGTAACAATCTTAGTAAGACAGGCAATAAAGTTTTAGGTTGAAGTTGGCTTTTTTGCTTCTGCAAAAGTGGCAAGGGGCCAGCGAACAACAATAAAAACCCCAGGGCTTTCAGGAAGGCCGGGGATTTTTGTTTGCTTAAAAGCCATCCTTTGCCGCTGCTTAATGTATTATTCACAGGAGGCTCTTCAAAGTTTACTTACTCCATGCAGCCTGCTAAAAATTTTGTGTTATTCTACCTAAATGTTGGGCTTTACGGCAATAATGAAGCGATTAAAAAACTTTTTATCTGAAAAAGGGGTACGTATAAATAGGTCTGTAGAAGACCTATTTTTATTTACATAAACTGATTATTATGAAGATTGCAACACAGAAGAGTTCGGTAATGAAATCCATATATTCATTGTGCCTGCTCTTATTCATGGCGGGAGCAGCAGTTGCTCAAACAGTACCAGCGCAGGATCAGCAGCCCCAGGCTCAGCCAATGGAAGATCAGCAACCTGTTAAAGCCGATTTTAGTGAAACTGAATTGGAAAAATTTGTAGATGTATATGTGCAGGTGGCAGAGATTCAGCAGGAAAATGAAACAGTAATGATGCAGGCGATAGAAGCAGA
Organism: Cesiribacter sp.; assembly: GCA_030147305.1. Taxonomy (GTDB): domain Bacteria; phylum Bacteroidota; class Bacteroidia; order Cytophagales; family Cyclobacteriaceae; genus Cesiribacter. Next base: position 5,173 of record JASLAE010000277.1, on the reverse strand, counting down.
AAACCTGGACATCAACCGTTTCAACGAAATTCTGCAGGCGCAGCAACAGCAAGCCACTGGCGAACAACCAGCTACTGGCGAAGTAAATGCTACTGCAGAAGAAATGGCTGCCTTTAACAATGCCGCTCAAAAAATCATGACTGTACAAAAAGAGGCGCAAACTGAAATGCAGCAGGTAATTGACCAGGACCTGGGTATGGAGACTTACGAGCAAATTGTAATTGCCTACCAGCAAAATCCTGAAGTACAGCAGAAAGTAAATATGCTGCTGGAAGAAAAAATGCCGAGAGAAGAAAACTAAGCTTATTTAAGCCAGAGAATAGAAATGGAGACTTAATTAAATTAAGTCTCCATTTTTTTTGAATCAGGAATGATGCAATACTTACTGCCCCTGTGCTGTTGATTCCAGGTGTATTGGCAATTCTTTTTGCTGCCGCACATTGATTGCTTAAGAGATAATATAAGCTACAGAAAAGCATGGTTCTATTATAGTTATCCCTGGGCTTGGAGCTCCAATCAGATGGTTTACAATTGAGCAATGATCATTTGCTGCCTTCATCAGAAAATGCATGCAATTATTTTATTAATTTGGTGAATGCACTTTAAATGGCCCCGGAATCCTAAACTGCATTTAACCCTGAAGTTGCACTGGCTGCTGCTTGCAGGTTTATTTTTAGTAAAAATCAATCCGGTTGCCGCTCAGGATTTTCAGTCACAGCGCCTGCAGTTTACCGGCTATAACATAGGCTTTAATGCGTTGGTAGGCGGTGTGGGTGCAGCCATTAATAAAAAGCCTGACCAAACGCTGGGCAATGCTTTTCTAAAGGGCATGGGCAAAGGAGCGCTTGGTGGCTTGTTAATCCATACCGCCAAGGCATCAGTATATCAAATCTATAAGCGGGAACAATATGGCTGGGCATGGCCGGCGCGGCTTACCAATGCCCTGGGAAGCTCTATTGTGCAAAATGCCGCTGCAAACCGGGGGATGCTGGACCGGCTACACCTAAACCTCTGGATGGTTCGGGCCGACTATAACTTTAAAGAACAACAGTTTTTGCTACGCCTTGTACCTTCTGAAGTGGTAGGCGCTTTTTACTTTAGCCGTTTTGGAAACCTTAGTTTATCTAAATCCCTAAAAACAGGGCTCGTATATTACGACATACCTTTCGATGTAAACAGCAACAGCTCTACCTACGGACATTCCATGGCCACCGCTATTGCGGTAGGTACACCATACTATTTCGATGAATTCTTTTACTACGAGGTGGTAGCGCATGAGGTGCTTCATAATCTGCAGTACGAAAGCGCAGTATGGTTAAATCCTTATTTTGATAAAATAGACAGCGCCCTGAAGCAGCGATCAGGATTCTATAAGACAGTTGCCCGTTTTATATACCTGGACGCTAATTTACTTGCCACCAGTCCCCTGCGCCAGATAAAAGCTGGGGGTGACTGCCACTTTAGCAGGTTTACAGAACGGGAGGCCCAACACTACGCCATCCGTTCACACATAGACTGCGAAGATGACTATAGTGGTATAGGCTTTTTATTGAAAAATGAATAACGTTGGCGCATTCTCAGAAAACTAAAGCTTGACCCTGTAAATCACCGGGTTCTTGAGTTTGCCCGGATTCTTGATTTTTCCATGATCATCTACTTCAGTAACATAGCTGTTGGCAATAAAATACAGCCAATCCCCTTTTAGGGTACCGGTCGTAATTTTTTCAAAGAATGGTTCGTTGTTTGCCAAAACCTCAATACGCTGTATACTTTCTCCGGCCCTATCTAACATAAACCTGCTGATGGTTTCTGGTTTGATGATGCTCTGCAGTCCAACGAGTGCCTGCTTGTGCAGGTAGAGACCGTCTATCCCAATGATATAATAGTCCGGGCTATTAAGTGGCTTTGCTTCCCGGGTAGCCAGGTTTACCCGGAAGAGGCCCGCGGCTGTGGCAATTATAAGGCCATCTCCCTGTGGTGAAAGCGTGATTCCGTTAGGATACACAAAGGTGCCGGGAGGAAGAAAGTATTCCAGCGAATCTGTTTGAGGGTTCAGCCATAAGAGTGCCCCCGCATCGGAATCTGTTATATAAACGTCTTTTCCCTGCTGCATCACATCGTTGAATAGATGCTTTACGCTGTCTGTGGCAGGCATCAGGTACTTTTTAAGCGCCCGGCCATTTTCAAGGCTTATTTTATATAGACTGCCCCAGCCTGCACTATCGGCTGCCTTGTTTTGTTGAAAGCGGCATGCCCAAAGTACATCCTGTTCCGGATCTACCTTTAAACCCAAATAACCGAAATTACCCCACTGACTGCTTTCACCAAAATCATGCACGCTGCCATCAGGGGCAATATTTACGATTTTTGCTTTGTTGATACTGCCCACCAGAAACCTGTCTCTTTTTGCGTCATAGGCAATTCCCTCAGGAATCAGGTCAGCCTCCTTAATTTCAAAGGCTTTTTCAACTGGCCTGGTGGATTGGCTGTAGGCGGCCTCACTAAGCAGCAGGCCGGCACACAGCATCAGGAAATTTTTCATTGGCTGATTGCATGTAGAGCAGAATTTACCTAAAAGTTTCTGTTTTACAAGCGAGGGGGCATGCTCTTCATGCCAGCCTTAGGTAAACTGCGCTAAAAGCTCAGCATGAAATCTGTCAGGTTTTCCTCCCTGTTCAATTCCAGTTTTTTGCGCAGGCGATAACGGCTGATTTCTACGCCCCTTACGGAAATATTAAGCAGTTGTGCTATTTCTTTTGTGCTTAGGTTCAGGCGGAGGTAGGTACACAGCTTAATCTCCTGCGGGCTCAGCCCGGGGTACATACTACGCAGGCGGTGAGAGAAATCGCCATGCACCTGATCGAAATGGTGCTGAAAATGCTCCCAGTCGATGTCGGCATCAATGGTGCGTTCAATTTCCCGTACAATCTTTTGCAGTTCCTGCATCACTTCCTTGTTGGTAGATTTCTTGCTGAGGCTGCTCAGATTTTCTTTGATATCGGTAATGAATTCATTTTTGGTGATGATGCTCATGGTTTGGGTAGCGAGCTCCCGGTTCTTATGCGCTACCTCTGCCTGCAGCTTTTCATTTCTGAGGCGGGTTATTTCTTCTTCAGATTTACGCGCCACCTCTTCCAGCTGTGTATCGCGCAGGTTTAGTTCTACTTCCTGGCGGCGCACAATATGATCTTTTTCCTGTTTATGGCGCCTGTGCTGAAACTGTAGCATTAGCACTAACATGGCACTTGCAAATAATACATAGAGGGAATAAGCCCAGGCAGTACGGTACCATGGCGGGAGTATGGTAACTGTGTACGTGGCTTCAGTGCTTTCCTGGTCCAGGCTATTTTTACTGCGCACATGGAAGATGTATTTCCCTTCTGGCAGGTTGGTGTATTCTTTTTCGCTTTGCAAAGTCCAGTCAGACCAGGATTTCTCATAAGGCTCAAGATAAAACTGGTACTGGGGGCGGCTCAGGGCATCGTAGCTGGTGCTGGCAAAAGAAAATTTAATAGAGTTCGACTCGTAAGAAAGAGCGGGGCTTTGTTGGGTTTTAGTGCCTGCATGTCCGCCATACAGCAGAGAATCTCCGCTACCGGTGGCCTGCACTGTGCGGATCAGGGTTCTGAAATTTGGATTTTCTGCCGTCTGCACAAAAGGGTTGTAGTGGATAAAGCCCTCTTTTGCGCCCAACAGCAAGGTATGGTCGCTTAGCACCGTTAAATTCTGAAGGTCGTCGTTCATGAAGCCTAACAGGCGGTTAAACTGGGCTGTTTCTTTAATATAACCCTTAATCGGATCGCGGCGCAGCATGCCGATTCCCTGGCTGCTTACATAATAGATATTACCGAAGGCATCATCCTTCATGATTTCTACATGGTTACCGGCACCCAGCAGGCGTGTAAACTGCTCGTCCAGGACAAAGCGGTCTGCGTTTGCATTAAAGCGGTAGATACCAGATTCTGCAGGAAAAACCAGGTCATTTTCTATCCGGTAAACATTGATGTTGATATTGGATGGAAAGCCATGAGCAGCATGGTAATGTTTTGCCGAAAGGATGCTGTCGCCGCTGGGCGACAGGCGGATGTGATAAGCTCCTTTGTAACCATGTACCATCCAGATGCTGCCATCTGCTGCCTGTTCCATCAGCCGGGCAGATTCTTCCAGCCCATTTAAGGACCTGGCAAATTTCCATTCATCGGCAGGCGAAGCTTTTTCGAAAAGTGTAAGGCCATTGTAAGTGCCTCCGATTAACTTATTTGGATGCTGGCGCAGGGGCTCAAACATCCAGAACCCGGTGGCTTTGAAAAGTGGTTCGGCTTTTTGTGTACTAATGCGGAAAGCGCCATTGTGGTGGCCCATCAAAATTTCGTTGCCAATCTGGCTAATACTATACACCTGGCCCCTGCTGCCAGGTACGAGCTGAGGTGTTAAGGGACCTGTGCCTAAAGTATAAAGACCATTGTTGGTGCCCAGGTAGAGCGTGTCCTGGTGCAAAAAGGCAGCATAACCGGTACCTGGTAAGCCAGCCTGCTCATTCAGCAGTCGAAAAGGGGCACTGAGCTCTACAAAAGAAATTCCATTGTTCATGCCCGCCCACAGGTTTCCATTATTATCCTGATAAAGACTCAGGACAGTACGGTTGGTGAAGCCCCTTTCTTTGGTTAACTGCTGTTGTAGCTGCCCATGCTGGTCGGAAATGATCAGCCCTTCGCTCTGTGTGCCAAAAGCAAATTGGCCGTTTTTAAGCAGGAGTGCATCGTTGATAATGGCAGATTCCAGCAGTGCTGTTACAGGTGTTTGCCAGCGTTGCAGTTTTAGGCCATCATAGAGATAAATACCATCCCGCGTGGTAGTGATCAGTAGTTTTTGCTGATTGAAAGGCACAATAGCGGAAATGGTGGTATGTGCCAGCTGTTCGGTATCGGGGAGCAGTTCCAGCTTATCGTCTTTGTACTGCATGAGGCCAACGTTCTTAAGCAGCACATACAGACGATGGTTTACATAAAAAGAAGGCTCCAGCGGTATCTGGGGGTCCAGTATTTTGTAAAGCTTGTCGTCCTTAAAGATAAAGATCTGGCGAAATGTGCAATAAAAAACAGTATTCCTGTCCTGATAAACACGCCAGGTTTCGTCAAAATCTCTTTTATCGGGAGGTAAACTATCTGCCAAC
>JASLAE010000275.1 GCA_030147305.1 Cesiribacter sp. | reverse complement strand
TAAAACTGCTGCACATTGCACCGGAACTTTGTTTTATTCATCGCTTCGAGCAACAGCCTAATCTGGATTATATCACGGCCGATATTGAATCTCCACTGGCAAAAGTAAAAATGGATGTTCATGCAATACCTTTTGAGGCAGCTACTTTCGATGTGGTGTTCTGCAACCATGTGCTGGAGCATGTGAATAACGATTTGCAGGCCATGCGGGAAATGCACCGTGTACTGAAACCCGGTGGCTGGGGTATTATGCAAATACCCCTTTTCCACCCGCTGCCGGAAAAAACCTATGAAGATTTTAGCATCACAGCACCGGCCGACCGCGAAAAAGCCTTTGGCCAGGACGATCACGTGCGTCTTTTCGGCAAAGATTATCCCGACCGCCTACGAAGCGCTGGCTTTAAAGTTGTTGAAGATTGGCTGGTGAATGAATTGTCTGCCGAGGAACAAGCCCGCTTTGCCCTGCCTCAGGAACCAATATACTATGTGCAAAAGGAGTAAATAGCCAAATATGCCAATCTGTACGTAAGCCCATAGTGAAGGAGAACAAGAGCAGCTGCTGAGCCTACAGATTATCAACTCCTTTAATCAGGAGCAGCTAAAGGCATCAAACCTTCTTCTCCTTCAGGGCCTCTTCTATAAAACCTATGCCATAGGCCCATAGCTGCACAAAGGCAGCCGCCATGCTTAAGAATGCCACCTGAAGGCTCTTGTTCAGCCTGAGACTATCCAGAAAGATCAGCATAAAGAACAGGAGATAAAGGGCAGCCAAAGCCACATATAGTTTACTGCTGATGAGCCAGCTTAAGGCAAATAATAGGGTGCCCACTACAAAAGCAGCCGGAAAAGCATGCACCAGTTTTATCTCTTTGGGAAAGAAACGGCCTATGTTGATGCGGGCCCTGCCAAAGAAATGCAGCTGCTTATAGAACTGCTGCAGGCTGGTGCGCCGCTTGTGATACACATAAGCCTCCGGAATTAAACCTATCCTAAATCCCAGGCTATGAATGCGGATGCTAAATTCTATGTCTTCACCCATGCGCGTAATCCTATACCCCTGTGTTTGTTCCCACACTGCACGGCTAATACCCATATTGAAACTTCGGGGATGAAATGCACCCAGACGCTTTTTACCACCACGGATGCCCCCTGTTGTAAAGGGTGAGGTCATGCTATAGCTGATAGCCTTCTGCATAGGGGTAAAAGCAGGATGGGCTTTGTCCGGTCCTCCCCAGGCATCCAGGGGCTCCTGCGCCAGATGTGCTTCTACTGCTTCGAAATAATGTGCCGGAATAAGACAATCGCTATCAAAAACCACCAGGTATTGTCCTTTGGCGCGGGCAAATCCCCAGTTACGGCTAAAGCCTTGACCAGTGTTTTCTTTGTAGAAATACCGGATCTCCAGTTGCTGTTCCCATTTTTCAGCGATATGTTTGGCTGGGCGGCGGCTGCCATCCTCAATAACCAGCACCTCAAAATCCTTGAAACGCTGCAGGCTTAGGCTTTCCAGCAGCTCGTCCAGCTCTTCAGGCCTGTTATAGACAGGAATAATGACGGAGTAGCGGTACATGCTAGTGTAGCCCTACTTTTTCAATAACCAGGTACTTATTGTCCCGAACGTTCATCATGGCAAGCATTTCAGCGATAAAACCTGTCATGAATAACTGTACCCCCACAATAAGGGCAACCAGGGCCAGAAAGAACAGGGGCTGTTCAGTTACCGGCCGCACAGAAGTGTGTAAGTAAGTATTATAATACACCTTCCAGCCAATCATCCAGAGCGTAATGCAAAAGCCTAAAAGAAAGGATAAGGCTCCCAGTACCCCAAAAAAGTGCATAGGCTTCTGCCTGAACTTAGAAACAAACGTGATGGATACCAGATCCAGAAAGCCGGTGAAAAAACGTTGCCAGCCAAACTTTGTCTGCCCATACTTGCGGGGCCTATGCTGTACCACTTTTTCTCCAATAGCAGTAAAGCCCCTCCAACGTGCAATTACAGGAATATAGCGGTGCATCTCGCCATAAATATTAATGTTCTTGACCACCTCTGAGCGATATGCTTTTAGGCCGCAGTTGAAGTCATGAAGTTTAATACCACTGATCTGGCGGGTTACCCGGTTAAAAAACTTAGATGGAATGGTTTTGCTAATAGGATCTTTACGTTTCTGTTTCCAGCCAGAGACCAGATCATATCCATCCTGTCTGATCATTTGATAGAGCGCCGGAATCTCGTCGGGGCTATCCTGCAGGTCAGCATCCATGCTGATGACAACATCGCCCCTGCTGGCATGAAAGCCGGTATTAAGGGCTGCAGACTTACCATAATTCCGGTTAAAGCGAATGCCGCGAATATGAGGGTTGGTTTCAAACAATTGGCGAACAATGCCCCAGCTTCGGTCTGAGCTGCCATCATCCACCAGTATAATTTCATAAGTAAAGCCGTGTTCCTTCATCACACGGCTTATCCAGCTACACAATTCTGGTAAAGATTCCTCTTCGTTATAAAGAGGAACCACTACCGAAATATCAATATGCTCTAACATCTAATAAACCTGCTCCGGATGATTTTTTTTCGTAAAAGCGGAAATGATAAGTGAAAGAATGAATGCAAAGAAAAGTGTACCCAGAATACTAAAAACAAAAAGCATACTCGGGGTAGTCAGCATTTCAGAGAATTGCATCGCCTGATCGATTTGTTCATCAGACATACCCTGGTCCTCCAGCTTTAACCGTGCTTCGTCCATTTGCCGCTGCAGCACGGTACTATCTACAAAATTAAGATAAATAAAGGAGAAAATGCCGCTCAGCAAGCCTGCAACAGCACCCAGCACAGATCCTGTACCTAATCCCTGGCCATAAGTCATAAAGCCACCATTATCGGCTTTAAAGGCTTTGTGGGTGAGAATAATACCAACTACCAGGGAGAAAAAAGAAACCCAGCCAGAGGCAGACTGCAGTGCTGGAGATTCTGTAATAAAGGAAGCAAGGGAATAAACCACAAGCACTGCGCCGGTGATAAGGCCACCTTTAAGTCCTTTACTCCAGATTGTTGGAGCTGTGTAAGCATTTTCAGGGTGTGTTACGGGGTCCATAGTTTATTTTTTAAAGAATAGGGTGATAATGCCTGTAAAGAAAAGCCCAATCAGTACTTTTTTCAGAAAATCATCCATCGCCAGGTCCAGGGCTGTCAATCCTTTAATCTCCTTTAGTGCTTTGTCATAAGCCCGCTGCCCCACCTGTTCAATCCACGTCTGCGGATCATCCGTAAGCACCGCCAAATTCTGTTGTTGGTGCTGCACGAGCAAGTCTGTTCCTCCGTAAGTTAAAAAAATAAAGATAAAAATTGCAGAAACCAGCGCCAGGGTTGTATAACAAAAAAGCCCGGCAGTCATGCCCTGCCAATAGGCTAGTTTGCCCTCCTGCCGGTAATCACGCAGTTCTTTTAGGGTGAAGAAGATGAAAAGAGGAAGCATGATGAAGTCGAAAAGACGCCCTGCATCCAGTGGATTTTCTTTCAGCAACCATAATACCAGAAATAGCACAATGGCCAAACCACCACCTGCAATGCCGTACTTAACGCCAACCCTCAGCCTGGGATCTCCTTTGTGCACCGTTTGTGGTTTACTGGCTAACACGGATGCTCTTTTCATCTACATAAACCATATTATGTGCAATTACGCCCACTGCCATGCCCTGGAGCTCCTGCTGCCAGTATGGTGAATTTACAGAGCGGGACTTATTGGTAACTCCATCCAGGCGCCAGGAATGGTCCGGCACAAATAAAGTACAACAGGCTGGGTATCCTTCTGCAAACAGGGGTTGCGCGATGCCCAGCACCCGGCGAGGCCCTATAGTCAATTTCTCTATAATAAGCTCCAGCGAAAGCTCTGAAAGGCTGCAAAGCGCAGCAAAGGTAGTTTGCAGTCCAATGGCACCAAAAGCTGCCAGATCAAACTCTAAGCGTTTATTTTCAGTATCTTCCGGCTGATGGTCAGAGACAATGGCATCGATGGTACCATCCTGCAATCCTCTGACCAGCGCCTGCCGATCCTCCTCCGAACGTAGCGGTGGGTTTAATTTAAAGTTTGTATCGAACTCCATGAGTACCTGATCTGTGAAAACCAGGTTATGCGCGGCTACATCTGCTGTAACAGCAAGACCTTCTGCCTTAGCCTCCCGTACCATGGCCACCGCACCTGCCGTAGATAAGCATGCAACATGTAAACGCCCACCGGCGTACCTGAGCAGGGCCAGATCTCGCTGCAATGCTATTTCTTCTGCCAGGGCCGGTAAGCCTTTCATGCCAAGCAGGGTGCTGTTGATGCCCTCATGCATCTGACCTCCCTGCATAAGCCTTGGCTCTGCCTGCTGGTTAATGAGCAGACCCCCAATTTTCTGCAAATACTGCAGCGCCCTGATTACCAGCGAAGGATCCGTAAGCGGATGTGCCCCATCGGTAAAGGCAATGGCACCTGCCTTGTGTAAATCCAGCAGCTCGGTTAGTTGTTCTCCCCTGGCTCCAGTAGTAACGGCAGCTGCTATGTGTAAACGTGTTGGGCTCTGACCCTGGTTGGCTTTGATGAAATGGACGCCGTTTTTGCTGTCAATGACCGGATCGGTATTTGGCATGAGCAGCACATCAGAATAACCGCCGGCGGCAGCTGCACGTAAACCACTTTCCAGGTCTTCCTTATGTTCCAGGCCAGGTTCGCCAAAGCTGGCCCGCAGATCGAACCAGCCAGCGGAGAGGTGCAAATTTGGCATAGCAATGGTGTGCTCTACTCTATACTCCGGCATGCTGCCAGACTCAGCAATTGAGCTGATCACACCATCTTCTATTAGAATATCATACTTGTTACCAGAAAAGCCCGAATTGATTATCCGTGCATCTTTGATGAGCATTTTCATTTCCAGAATCGAATTAAAAGCACCTCACACAACAGGAAGAACAAAGCTAGCAACAATGTCCACTTCCACAGCATCACAGAACCAAAATTAGCTTCCAACTTTGTGGCCTCCGTATCAGTAATTACATCTTCCAGGACTTCTACATGAGATAATTCATTTGCACTGGCATTTAACTCTTCCAGGCTCACCTGATCGGGCACTGACTCTTCTGCTGCATGATTATAAGCCAGCTTTTGTACAGCGGAATCACCAGCAAACAAGCTGTAAAAGCCAGGTTGTAAAGTATAGGCTGGCACTTCCAGCAATAACGAACGGTTACTGAGCTGCTGGGCAGGTATAATCTCTTCCTCTGCACGTCTTAACCTGAAAATCTGGTTCTGCTCCTGCTCTTGTACCTCTACTTCAAATACAGACTGTTGCGTATCGTAGTAGAGTTCGTTAGCCATACGCTTGCTCTCAAAGGCTATCTTGTACATAACAGGCACAAAAAGTGCATGCCGATGGAAGTTGGTGTACTCATCCGCCAGCGGAGTGGCAAAAAGCCAGGTATCTGCCGTATGGCCGGCAAAAGGGGTTCCCGACTGTAACATCAGCACATTGTCTGCCCTGCCTGCCCAGCTAATCACAGGCCGGGCCTGTGGTGTTGTAAAGCGGGCATTATTTTCTTCAAAAATACCTTCAAAGAATGGGTCCTTTACATCAGGGGCGGCCATTCTTACTGAATTTTCGGCTGCCACCGTCTGCACTGCCAGGCCACTTGCCAGTTGTCCTGCCACTGCTGCCGTGAGCTGCGGATGTGGGACGATAACAAGCCTACCACCTGCTTTTTTAAATTCTTGTATAGCATCAAGCAAAGACTGGGAAGGCTGCTGAATTTCATTCAACACTACCACATCTGCCCAACCCAGCTCAGAGAAATTAAAATTACTTACCTGCCGACTGCGCAAACGAAAAAGGCTGCTGTCTGCATAAACCCGGCTGATGGGTGTAGAGATATTTTCCTGCTTTAGTTCAAGCACGTGGATAGGATCTCCTTTTCTAAGCACAAAATAAAATTCGTTATCGAAACTTATCGGGTAATCAATAAGCTCCAGGCGTGCCTCATTTAGCTTGTTAATAGAAAAGTTGAGGGGAAAGCTAACTGTTTCTTTACCATTTGCTGGTACCGTAATGGTAGTTGTTGCTACCTGCCGTTCATTTACTGTTAGTTTAAGCGGAACATCGCTGTTGCTGGTGCCTGTATTGGTAACCCGCACCATAAGTACATTTTGCAGGTTTGGCAAATAGTATGGCTTGTCCAGGTATACCGAATCGATATAGAGGTTCTTATGCTGCTGGTACTGCAGGGGTGCCAGAAAATACCGGTTGCTGCTATCTGCCATCAGGGCATTCAGGTTAGCAGGCCAGCTGCTTCGCTGCATGTCGCTCAACAGAAAAATATCACGGTTATCTTCCCCTACATCGGCGGGTGTTACCGCTAAACGATCCAGCACTTCCTGCTGATTACGGCTCCGGCCTGAAAGCTGAAGTTCTGTTAAACGATCTCTGGTAATTTCTGCTGTATTATAATATTGCTCTCCCGCCTGAAAACCGTTTGTAAGCAATCGAAAGCGGGTCCCCTGAGGATAACTTTCAACAACGTTATTTGCATAAGCAAGCGCTGCCTCAAAGGCTGATAGCCCATCCTGCACTTCATTCGTCATGCTATAGGAGTTATCCAGATAGATATCTACATGCCTGGCATCAGCCTGATGCGGCCCGGGAATATAGGGACGGGCAAAAGTTAAAATTAGGAAAAACAGAAAGGCCAGTCTGCAGAACAAGATGAGGATGTGCTTTAGCCTTCGTTTTTTTTGGCTAACCTGTTTCACCTGCTCCAGAAACCGTGTATTGGAAAAATAAACCCTGCGGACCTTGCGGAACTGAAACAGGTGAATAAGAATAGGGATGGCTAAAGCAGCCAGCGCATATAAAAAACCGGGAGCGAGCAGATTCATGTGTAGCTAAGTTAAGCAGCCACGGCAGTATTATCCAAACAAATTTAGCTGCTGATCAGAATAACGAAGAAGGCTCCGGAATAATGTAGTAAACAGACAGTTGATTATCGATCAATTTATGATCCTAATAAAAAAGCTTTGGCTTCATAAAGCTTTGCACTGAGCGCGAAATATTTTCAAGTAGAGGGTCTTTATTAAGAAAGCGTAGGGCATGATCTTTTCTGAATCTGTTCATGGTTATGCCTGTTGTTCCAGATCAATTCACCGACTCAAGCGCAGAAGCTTTTTCTACCGGGATTGTTTTTGGTTCTGACAGAACCACTGGTTCGACAATCAATACCGGTTCACCGCCCGGGGCTCCAAACAGTATTTTCCGTGCTTCCTTGAAGCTCTTCGCTTTCCTGACATCGGCAATTAAATCTACCCATTCGTGGAAGACCAGGTACACCGGATTATAAGGATGTTTTATTTCTTTGGTAATGCCGTAAACAACCTTCTCTCCTTCTGGCTCAAAAGTGTTGAACAGTCGATCCCAGATGATGAGGGAAGAACCATAGTTTTTATCGATATACTGTGGATTCGTTCCATGGTGTACTCTGTGATGTGAAGGCGTAACGAATATAAACTCAATTGGTGCAGGCAGCTTCTTTATGATGGGAGAGTGAATCCAGAACTGATAGAGTACGGCAATTTGGTGACATAAAAAGAACACGATAGGATCAAAGCCCATTAGTATCACAGGTACAAAGAATATAATTTTAATATTTGAAGTCCAGCCTAAGCGAAAGCTAACAGAGAAATTAAATTCTTTTGAAGAATGATGTGTAACGTGTGTTGCCCACCAGAAGCGCTGCTCGTGTGAAATTCTATGTGCCCAGTACCTGAAAAAATCAATGGCAATAAAGCAAAGCACAAAGGTCCACCATTCTGTAGGGATGCGCCAGGGAATAAATGAAAAGAAGAAAAGCAGAAAAGCGAAGTTTATGGTTTTGAGTACCAATCCTAGACCTACATTTCCAAGTCCAATAACCGTTGCAGCAACTGAATCTATTACATCATATAACTTCAAGTTGTGCCGGGTACTGATAAACCATTCTGCTACAACAAGGGAAATCAGTATGGGTGCCGCAAAGGGCATTATGCTATAGGTTTCTAATTTCTCAACGTAGAGGGCGATCTGATCCATCTGAAAAAATCCTGATTATATCACGTTATTATAGATCTAAACAGCCACAGTATTGTTTACCTAAACTCTTCAAAAAATAGAGGAAGACAATACAGAGTGATTCTACTTTCCTTCCATAAAAGCAAAAAATCGGTGGCAAAACTCAATTTAAGCATTCTACGGGACAATTTGAATTCATTTGCCCATCATTTAAAAGACAATTAGTTGTTACGGATAAGAAAGTTTTGAACTATACTCTTCTGTTTTACTCAAGTTAATAGCAGAATCTCCTTCTTATTAGGAGTAATTAAAAGTATAGCCCTCGTGGGAGCATGATCTCCTCAATGCTATTTTCCAACTAGCATGTATGCGTATTAAGGAGGTGAAATCATAGAAGAAGCCCCTTCCTCATCATCTTGACAGGCTGCGCTGAGGTCGCCAAATGCTCTAATGATACATGCTAAGGTGATAAGAAAATCTTGAAGCCTGTTTCCTTTCCGTCTATTATCAGCTTATCAGAATGATTAGTTGAGGTGTAAAAGGCAGGTATATAAACAGTCAAGTGTGGAGGGCTAAAAATAGCTGACGAGCGGATTAACAAGGTTTTAGCTAGGAGGCTTAAACCCCTAACTAA
>JASLAE010000270.1 GCA_030147305.1 Cesiribacter sp. | reverse complement strand
CACGAATTTTTTCCCTTTCTTCCACCTTCAGCAGCGATAGTTGATGAAGTGATTCGTTCATCGACGACGATTCCCCAATGATTCTTTTAAAGCTTCAGTAAGAAATACAGAAGCCATCCGGTACGCGTATTCCATCAATTCTGGTAAGTGCTCCCAGCCTGGCGCCCTTATCCCAACAAGCATGATTTTAGTGTTGTCAATATCCTGAAAACCATATACCAGCAGACTCATACTTATCATATTTACTATTATTTTATGTCTGCTATTTCTGATGAAAGTGTGGTAATCCTAAATGTAGCCTGTGTTTGCCAAACCAGGGCTACAGTGCTTAGGCTTTATAGATTAAGTATTTTCATGGCTATTGAAAGGTCTGGTTGAAAGTCCTCATCCACTATCCGGCACTCATGGATTTCGGTCATGGTGCTATGCTGTTTATCATTATATCCATATACTGTCTCTGTAGATTGACCTGAACCGTCGCCTGAATTGCAGCAAGAAATCATTCCTTATGCTTTACATGATTATTTCATAAACTGTTGAATATCTGCTTCATAAGCATGTGACGGGTTAATGACGGGTCAATGGCGGGCGAAGTTCAGGCAAGTATTTTGGACAGCTTATCACTAACCGCTAAGATTGTTCAAAATATAAAATTTATGAAAACGATCTTGTTGAACGCTTTGCTCACTGCCCTGATTATAGGGCTTAGCTATCTGAATGGTTACACCTGTACCAGCTTTTGCATCAACGAAGGAGGCAATCTGGTCCTGGGTAAAAACTTTGATTTCTTTACAGGTGCCGGCCATGTGGTAATTAATAAAAGGAACATCAGAAAATCAACTTTTATATACCCACCGGAAAAACCATTAAGCTGGACTTCCAGGTATGGCAGCATTACTTTTAATCAGATGGGCAGGGAATTTCCTTACGGAGGCATGAACGAAAAAGGCCTGGTGGTTGAAGAAATGTGGCTGGCCGATGCTGGTTATCCCGAGCAGGACGATCGATATGCGATGTACGAATTACAATGGATCCAATACCATCTCGATAATTCGGCCACTGTCGAAGATGTGCTCGCCAGCGATACCCTCATCAGGATTTTAAAAGCATCTGCCCCAATACATTTTCTGGTTTGCGATGCCAGTGGCAATATGGCTACCATAGAATTTCTGGAAGGTAAAATGGTTTATCATACTAAAGCAGGGTTGCCGATTCCTGCCCTGACCAATGATACTTATGGCCTTAGCAAAGGGTATGTAGCTTCACTGGCTAATGTAGATGAGCACTGTACAAATTCCAGTTCTTCTGCCTCATATGACAGGTTTGCAAAAGCTGGCAATATGGTTCAGAAATTTGACAACCAGCCTGTGATCGACTATTCTTTTGATATATTAAGTGCTGTAAGCCAGGGTGAACTCACCCAGTGGAGTATTGTGTATGACATCAAAAGCATGGCAGTACATTATAAAACCCAAAATAATCTCAAATCACGCAGCTTAAAGCTTGCCGACTTCGACTTTTCGTGTCATTCGCCTTCCTTATACATCGATATAAATACAGATATTGCAACAAGCAAAGCAGGCTTTCTGCCTTATTCTTACCAGGAGAACAAGAATATAATTGAGAAAACATTCGCTACAATTGCCATGATAGATTTCATGCAACATTTAATACCAAAAGAAGCGGAAAGAGCTTTAATTGCTAAATATCCTGACACGACGCAATGTGCTGAATAAGCCCCCCGTACCAGAAACAAAAATATCATTTTACTTTACGCTCCAGATTCTGCCAACCACATGTCTGACTTAACAGGCCGGCAACATCTCTTAACAGTATGAAACAACCAGAACTAGGCAAAAAGATATCCGAATTAAGAAAGGCGAAAGGTTTAACCCAGGAAGAACTGGTAGAAAAGTGTAACATCAGTGTCAGAACTATTCAAAGAATAGAAACAGGAGAGGTTACCCCCAGAAGCTATACTGTAAAAACTATTTTTACAGCCCTGGACTATGAACTGGAAATTATACCTGAACAGGAAGAAGAGATTGCTGAAAAAAAGTCTGTGCCCTTTTTCAGGAATTTGCTGCTGCCAGATATTGATGTAAATAAACCCGCTGCCCTTTTAATGAACCAGTTAACCATAGGCTGGATCTTTGGCGTGATTTATTTCATCCTGGGTTTCCTGGAGGGCGCTGCGGAATATTCCCGGTATAAGGATGATGATTTAATGTTTGGTACCACAGCCTATATAGCCTTGAAAGTAATTATACTGATTGCCTATTTTTTCTTTCAGCGAAGCTTTATCCTGATAGGAGGGGTCTACAATAACTATTTACTCAAAGTAGTTTCTGTAGTCCTTATTGTGGCCCATGTGATCATTGTTGCGTGCGACATCGCATCTATTTTTAGTGAGTCGCTTAAATACGAGTATTTAATGTTTGGCGCTGCCTTAACATTTGGCGGAATTGGTATTATCTGGGGCATAGCGCTGACCAGACTTGAAAAATCAGTGGGCTCAGTCGCCAAGTATGCGGGCATATTCGAAATTATAGCGGCATGTTTTTTTCTGACAATAGTTTTCTCCTTCATGGGCTTTATTGTGCAGGTTCCCGCAGAATTGTTCGAAATCATCATCATTTTCAAGACAATAGAGATGATTAAAGCAAAAGAAACGGATAAGATCCTTGTCTGATAGCACCAGTAAAGCTCACGGCATCATCGCCCTCACCATTATTGCAGGAAACGGCTTGGATGGCAGTAAGCATTATTATCATGAAAATGGTGTAGTGTACGCTGATCTTGCTTAACCCCTTTCAAAGGTCACTATCGTTGAATAAAGCAAGCGCCCTTTCACTCTCTTTTGCTTTATGTACCCAAAAATGGCATCCTGCACAATCACAGGCTGAATACTGGGGACAAAAGCCTTATGCTGTTGCTGGGTGTTGTCCTTTTGCTGTAAGGAGGGTCTATAAATATATGCCCAGGCTTACTTTCCAAAGATCATAATAGTCGCCAACCAGATATCGTTGGGAGCGGACTGATTTATCGGATTTGTGTCTGTAGCTGCCCGAAGCATTATGCTCAATGGCCTAATTCGGAGAATACAAAAGGGGGGCAGTTACCTTTTTCCAATCTTCTTATTCAAATAATCAGCAAACATTTCCTGAACACCTTCCCGCTGAACAACAAAAAAATGATTCGATTTGCCGGTTTCCTTATGCCATCTGCAACCCTTTTCAACATCAAACTCGAGCTGTCCTTTACCCGTGTTGCTTAAAAAATCCCCTTCATCTTCCACTGCATAATAAACAGCCGCCAGGTCCCAGCTGGGCCGCTGATCTTCCAGGGATTTCATTTCTACATTCCATAGCCAGTCGCGATAAGCAGTCCTCACTATATTCCCTGCAGGTGTGTTTATCAAAGACTTCCCAGTCATTACATCGTCTCCAGCATCTATAAAATGGATTTCGCCCGGAAAATTGTCCACAAGATATTTTGTAAAAGGTGCCGTACCATTAAAGTAGAAATTCCAGTCTTTGCTGAATTGTTGCTTATCATTATTAGCGCCCAAAGCACCCAAGGCCACCCATCGCTTTACCTTTTTTTGAATGAGTTCATGTCCACTCAGGTCTGAAATATCATCAGGACCGGAAATAAGCAAATCATATAGCCCCTTTGTGTGACCAACCGTAACATACACAACACTGTTATCCTGCTGGCCCAGCAGCAGGCGTCTATTCAGTGCGGTTTGGTTTTCTGCATCTCTGTTATGGACAATTGTGTTCTTAAAGGCTGGGGTGTCCTTCGCCAGTTTCTCCGCAGACATTTTGTCAACCGGATCGCCAACGAGGGTATCGTGAGCAGCACCAACGGGGATATGGGGCCTGCCCCGATAAATATTAATTGCCTGTACTATTCCGGCGCCATAAGGTACCTTTCCGGAACTGAAAACGCAACCAAGAATCTCAGCCTTTCCCATATCAGCATAGGCATGAAGCAAGGCAAGCGCCCCCACATCATCACAATCAGAGCCCATGTCGGTGTCGAAGATAATCTTTACTGCATTGGCCTTACCGGTTGGTTTTTCTTTCTCAATCGTCCTGCAGCCTGTATTATAAACAGTTAATAATACAAGAAACCACAGTACCCGTAACGGTAGATTTTTTCGGCTTATCATAACCAATCCTCGATTATTAACTATGTTCATGACTGTTGAATTAACACATAAATTTCCAATGTAGCTAAGGTTGCTTATATGCTTGGGTAGGGGCTATAAAGGGTCGTTAAAGCTACCGAAACCAGAGAATGCTTGAAGCTTTTAATTATGGCTGCCACTGCACATGGTGGTAGCATATGGAGTGTTAAGGGCAGGCATCATTTCTTTTTCGAAGATAATTTAGCAGTTCTAAATTCAAGGGTTGCAAGCGCAACCACCATGATGATTTCGAGAAGAACATAAGTCCAGCCTATATAGGTTATCTTTTTATAATGATAGAATGCTAATCCAAATGATATACAACAATATGATAGATTGATATAAGCAATACCTTTCAAGAATAGACCAATATTCTCTTTTACGCTTATTAAGCAATGAAAATCATAGACAGCGAAGCCTCCTGGTAGAAGGGCAAGAAGGTAGAGTGTTGGCAAGGGAATGCCAAATACACTTTCTAATTCGACTAAAACCACTCCCAACAAAAATGCAGATATTATCGCCCCAAAAGCATCTATTAAAAATAGGCTTTTGGGCTTCAAATAAATTTTGTCTATCAATTGCTGAAAGGCCATGCTTATTATGATCTGTCTTTTATCTATTTACAGATTTGTCTTGTTTGCCGCCAACGCCCCTAGAACAAAGCAGGGGCACTTGTACCAGCCTCTGTTGTGACCAGAGAATCAATTAGCCCCGTAAATTTATTCAGCGATGCTGGTCAAACAGCAATACATTTCCATCTGGGTCTGTTACCATAAAACTTGCCGGTCCTGTCTTGGTATCATCTACTTCAGTATTGACTGTAATTCCATTGTTTTTCAGCTGTCTCTGAATGTCTCTAACATCACTGAATTTGTCCAGGTTATTTGCGTTTTCGTCCCAACCTGGATTAAAGGTCAAAATGTTGCCTTCAAACATACCTTGGAACAGCCCAATTAGACAGTTCTCATTTTTCATTATGACAAAATTTTGATTTATGTCACCCCCAAAGGCTGTAAAGCCAAGCTTTTCATAAAATGCTTTTGAAGCTTTAATGTCCCTGACACTAAGGCTTACTGAAAATGCTCCTAATTTCATATGCTTTTTTTCTGTGTTTTATTTGTAATTATTTGGTTAAGGCTGGTTCAGTCTTGTTTCCATTTTACTAAATTGATGTAAAAGCCAACTCTAATGATGTATAAGGCGGAAGATGTCTAATGTTGCTTTTTTCTTTTCATACTATTTAGTAGATCGTGTGGATGCCCACACTCACACACATTTCGCATATCATTTGTAACAACTTTGCAGCATTTACTTTCAGGTAGAAAGGACCTATAGAAGCTAAATAAAAGGATTTAGCATTTTACCAGACTTCGGTTATATGCATTGTTGTAAAAGCTGTTTTTAATTTAAATTTCTAAATGCTATAGGTGAAATCCCGACTTTGTTTTTGAAAAGTCTACTAAAATACGAGGGGTTCTCAAAACCTAAC
>JASLAE010000203.1 GCA_030147305.1 Cesiribacter sp. | reverse complement strand
GAAGTCGGCAGCTGCATTTACTACCTCCCTAAACTTTTCATAATCTGCCAGGCTACAGGCTATTTCACTATAGTATTCCTCTATAGAAATGGTGAGTAGGTTTCCCTCCAGCTTATAATCGGAGCGAAACAGGCTATGCGGAGCGGGTGCCTTCTCTGTTGTAAAAACTTTTTCTATGCGAATGTCATCTGCATTTTTTATCTGATAACCCTCGGGAATCGACAGGCGAATGCTGCGATTATACTGCCGGTTAAAATCATTCTCTACACTAAGAACGCGCTCATCTTCCTGGTACAGCTCAGACTGTGGACCAATTACCTGTCCAACTTTTACCAGGTAGCGGGTTCCGGCTTTTTCGAGCAGTGCAGTGGAATGAAAAGTAGCATCTATGATGAAAGGCTTTTCCAGCAGGTTCAGATTCGGCTCATCGCCAATGATGGTGTAGGTGTCTACCTGGGCATCCGGTGCAGAGAATTTTATAAGATCCCGGGCCATTTCATCGCGTTGTTCCTTTGGCATTCTGGCGTAGGCAGGCTGCAGATAGGCGGCTGCATAACCTCCGTATTCCTGTTTTACCTGGAGGGTAACTTTATCCAGAGTAGCTGGCAGGTTCAGCAAAATGTCCATATTATGGAAATTATACTTGTATTCCGTGGTAGGGATTTGCCGGATCTTGTACTGTGGTATGTCCTGAGAACCAGCAGCTACCGGTAGCACAAATAAACCTTTGTTATAAGTGTTATCATAAGGGATCATTGGAGAACGATAGGCAAAATTCTCCGGAGCCATGTACTGGTCGAATATGGGGAAATAAAACAGGTAGGTCTCCAGGTAATTGAAAGACATAAAGTCTTCATCAAAGCGGACATTGCTTCTATTGGTAGTAAGCCCTACTTCATGGTTCACCTGCGCAAGCTTAAAAAGCCCTGCAAACAGTTTAACGATTCCCTGGTCATTGCCATAACCCTGCTTGATGACTTCATCCAGGCTGCTGGAGCCAAGGCCCTGCTGAATCATGAAATTGGACTTTACATAATTTTCAATCACCTGGATCTTGTAATCATCATCATGTGCGGGATCCAGCTGCAGGCTCTTGAATAGTTTCTGTACACTTCTTAATTCTTTGCTACTGAGCTTATAAAGCTGGTCATGAACAAGGTTACTTGCTTCCTGCCAGCTAAACAGCGGTGCCATGCTGTACCGCAGATTTTTATTTAGTCTGTATTCTACCCGCTGGCGGTTCGCATTTAATTTAGCAAACTGCTGTTCATGCAGCGCCGGAATTCCTTTCTGCTCAGCCCATAGGGTACGTATGCCAGAAATTATTTCTTCGGTAATTGCAGGGAAGCCATTATAACTTTTAGCTTCAAACTGCATAAAGGAGGGGCTCTCCAATGAAAATATTGCAATCCTGCTGGGGATTTCACTTTGAAAATAAGCACGGCCAAAAAAGCCCAGAGCGTTTTCTTCTAAATAGAAATATTCTATCTCGCTGCCTTTTACTACACCTTCGAGCGCAAAAATGCGATAAGAGCCACTACTTTCCTGAACCTTGATTTCTTTTATATTATTTTGGTTCACCTCTGTGATTGCACCGCTAGGGCTAATGCTACGGGCCTTTAACTTTAAAATGTTGGTGGCATTGTGTTGGGGAATATAGATACGATTATGCTCTTCTATGGCATTATCTGTATTTACCTTTATGATTTTATGGGTGAGGCTGTATTGCCTGAGCCGCCCGGCCTCTGCGTCGACAAAATATTCAAAAGCATGGCGGGTAAACAGAGCATAGGCGGGCTCTTCCAGTTCTTTTTCTGTCAGAACATTAAGGGATCTTTTGTCTTCCCACTCATATTCCAGCAGGTTTTGTGCTGCTACCGTAAGCTGAAGCATGCTGGCCAGCACCAGCAGGTAAAGGTACTTATACATAAATAGACAATTATTTAGAGAGAATTACTACTTCACGATAGGCTTCCTGCAGCGCGGTAATCATGTTATTCCACTGGCCAAAGTCTTCTTTTGGAAGTAAAAGGTGATTAATGTGTATTTGCTTTTCAAGCACCACCTGGTTACCAATACTATTATAGCGGATGCTGAAATTGAAAAGAGGATGATTAAACTGTTGATTCTGTGGAAGATATTGAACCTTATATCCTTCAGGAATATCCATCACGACAACCTGCCTGTCTACAAACTGGTAATCATTTTCTCTTTGCTGTTTGCGCTTCTCCAGGTCTATGCGGTCATTTTCGAAATCGCGTTGCAGGTGTAGGTTAATATATAACTCATTGCCAATCTGCCGGTGGTAATCTTCAATGGCACAGCTGTAGTTGATGAGTAGTGGTACATCCCGTTCGTAGAGATTCACCAGTTTATAATTCTCTACAAAAAACTTGTTATGGCCTTTGGTAAGAATCTTTTTTATGGTCTCCTTTTCTACAGTTTTATGGGCCCCTTCCAGCGAATAGGTTGTATTTGTTTTGGGGTATCCCAGCATTTTTAAGCTGCCGCTGCCACTTAAACGATTGTTCCCGAAGCGCAGGTGAAGCGAATCCTGGTGAAGGTTGGTGGCGGAGGATAATACAGGCACAGGGACTACTTCAAATTGTTCCGGGCTAATGCCCACCAAAGCCTCCTTGCCCTGAATCATGGAAGAAGGAAGCCCAAACTGCGTATGCCGGCTGGTTGCATCCAGAAAGACATAGCCCGTTTTACCACGATAGACAGCAATCATATGATTATCCACCAAAGGGGTAGGCACATCCTGGTAACGATAGGGCAACCTGCGGGTACCAATCCAGGCCAGGTAGGCATTGTTGATGCCAGCCATCCGCAGCATAGACCAGGTAATGCTGCTCATGTCTTTGCAGTCGCCATATCGGTTATTGAAGACAAGGCTCGCACTGTTGGGAACAAAGCCCCGCATGCCATCTTCAAAAGCAATATATTTAATATGGTCCTGTACCCAATATAAGATACGTCTTACCTTTTCTTCTTCAGTAGAGGCATTACGGACCAGGGAATCAACCGTGGCCTGCAGGCTGGCATTACCTTCTGGCTTTATATCTTTTACAAAACCATTATAGAACTGGTACAGGTCTTTAGGTGAAGAGAGCACGGTAGTTGGTTGCTGCAGCATAAGCTGTTCTACCCAGAAAACAATGTGGGGTAGAAAGTGAGCAGGGGCTGGAGCGTGTTCATCGAACTGTCGCACACCTGCCAGGTTTGTGGCTGTCCAGCTGTATACTTTCTTATTATTTTCAACTGATTCCGTATGTGCCAGGCCCAATATGTCGGTATTGAACTGCTTAAACCTGATCTGCACCTGCGGATCTACGATGATTTTAAGTGAAGCCTTTTCTACCGGCAGGGGCGTAACAGGGTACCAAGGCTGCAGAAAGCGTGGTTCCACATACGTTTGAGCATATTGCAGTACATTACGCGCACCTGGACGGGCCCCGGGAAATACAAATCTGGTCTGGCGTGTGTCATCATAAAAGACAAAGCCCCCGCCCATTACATTTTCCTTTTCCTCGAACTGCTCTACCTTCACCTTCTTGTACCTGTTTTTTTCAGGTAGTAGACTATGTGCAGCGATGTCCGCTAATTTTACAAAGCTATTGGCCTGCAGGACTTCGTGTGCATAATGATTGGATTGCTCAGTTAGATGAAGTAAATCATAGTAATGGAGGGTTTTAACCTGCGGTTTTCCATCTGCTACCTGTACATACACCTCAGTGCGCTGCTCCAGATAAATGCCGGGCTCACCGGGATATTTACTTTGGTAGCTGGCCAGGATTTCCTGCGGGCTGGGAGCGGTGCCTGAATTTGCCTGTAAAGCAACTGGAATTACAAAAAGATAGAAGAGCAGAATAGCAGGAGAGAAACGGTTCATTTGGCTCTTGTTTATCCCTTAAATATAGGGATTAGAGGCAAGATGAAAAGTGTTATGCCATTTGCTGTAAGAATTAAGTGCAAATTAAACAATCAGGCAATACGCTCTGGATTCTGCGTGAGGAAAGATTTCCAGCTTTTATTGCTCCGGTTGTTGTTGCCTTTCTGGTAGTGATGGGTAATGGCAACGGCCAGGGCATCTGTAGCATCCAGCAGCTTTGGCAACTCATCAAACTTAAGAATGTCTTTAAGCATGTGGGCCACCTGTTCTTTAGAAGCATTACCATTTCCGGTCACTGACTGTTTTATTTTTTTTGGCGCATATTCGGTGATGGGGATCTCCCGGCTCAGGGCTGCCGCCATGGCTACGCCCTGTGCACGGCCCAGCTTAAGCATGGACTGAATGTTTTTCCCGAAGAACGGAGCCTCCAGGGCAACTTCATCCGGATTGTATTCATCGATCAGGTTGATAACCCTGTCAAAGATTTTCTTTAGTTTAAGCTCGTGCTGCTTATATTTGCTCAAATGTATCACGCCAAACTGTAACAACTCCAGCTTATTACCCCGCGAGAGAATAATGCCATAACCCATTACATTGGTACCGGGGTCTAAACCCAAGATAATTTGTTCCTTTATTTGCTCCACGTGCTTTGCCTCAGTTCATGCAAGTTAGTAACCTTTACAGTCTTAAAAAAACCAGCTTTTCCAAATATCTGACGATAAGCCTGAAAGTAGGCCTGCTGGTTGGTATGCTTTTTTTTGTAGGCATGAAACTCTGGCAGCACCAGGGAAGCTGGCAGCGCATGCTCGAGCAGCTGCAGGCCGGGTGGCAAAGCCCTGCCAACCTTTGGGCTATTGCTGCCCTGCTATTGGTGCCTTTCAACTGGTTATTGGA
Source organism: Cesiribacter sp. (assembly GCA_030147305.1). GTDB lineage: Bacteria > Bacteroidota > Bacteroidia > Cytophagales > Cyclobacteriaceae > Cesiribacter. Next base: position 4,178 of record JASLAE010000203.1, on the reverse strand, counting down.
AGCTTTTAAGTGGCAGGTACTGGCCGCACGGGTGCATCAGGTAAATCTTAAACGTTGTATACAGGCAGTACTGGCTGGCTTATGCCTGGGGCTAGTGACCCCCAGAAGCCTGGGTGATTACGCTGGGCGGATCTTGGTGCACGGCGGTGCGGAAAAAGCACGGATGGCAGGCGCGGTGGTGCTTAACAGAATAATCCAGTCGCTTAGCACCTTTGCCGGCGGCATTGCTGGCATTTTAATCCTTGTGTGGCAGCTGGGGCTTTGGCAGTCCGAAGTGCTTGCATGGCTATTGCTGCCAGCTGTGCTTGGCTTGGCCATCATGCTGCTCCTGATGGGACCGGCCAGCAGCCAGCTCATCCTGTGGCTTCAGCTAAAGCTGGGTCCTAAACTTGTAAAGTGGATAGAAGTAATTAAAGAATACAGCCCCCGTGATTTATTGATCATGAATATCTGGGCATGCTTGCGCTATGCCATTTTTAGCCTGCAATTCTTGTTTTTATTGTGGTGGGCAGGACTGGAGGGCCCCTTCTTACTTTTGCTGTCGGCTGTCGGAGCTACTTTTTTACTTAAATCAATGGTACCAGCGTTTAATTTCCTCAGCGATTTAGGAGTTCGTGAGTTTTCGGCCTTGTTGGTTTTTTCACTGATGGGGATGCCTCATGCAGAAATAATTGCCGCTAGTCTGTTGCTTTGGACCATGAACATTTGTCTCCCCTCCATGATTGGGCTCATGGTGGTTTTGCAGTTAAAACATAAAGATAATATCCATTGATACTGCCACTTTTGCTTTGCTTACTGGTGTTGGCCTATGGGGTTGCGCTGGAATATCTAAGAAGGCAATGGCAGGCTATTCCGGTAGTTTTACCTGAACAGAAAGTACCACTGCAGCATACAATAAGTCTGGTAGTAGTGATCAGGAATGAAGCCCGGAATTTACCCAGCCTTTTTTCAGCCTTAACCAAACAAACCCTTCAGACAGAATTTTTTGAGCTGCACCTTGTAGACGATGCCAGTACTGATGAAAGCTGGCAAATAGCAGAAACCTTTCAAAAAGGGGCGCCATTTTTGGTAAGGCTGCATGCTTTAGAAATGTCTTTTGAAGGTGGGAGTCCTAAGAAGGCGGCAATTACCCAAGTGCTGCCCCACACAAAAGGTTCTGTGATAGCCGTAACAGATGGTGATTGCCAACCGGAAGCCAGCTGGCTGGCACTGATGTTGCAAATGTGGCAGGACAGCCAACCGGTTTTTGTGTCCGGACCTGTCCGGTATGTAGGAGAGCGAAATTTGTTTGAAAGGCTGCAGGCCCTGGATTTTGCAGCCCTGATTGGTGTTGGGGGAGCACTGTTACAGGCTGGTAAGCCAGGAATGTGCAATGCTGCCAATATGGCTTTCGATAAAAATGCATTTAGGGAAGTGGGTGGCTACAGCGGCAATGCCCACGTGCCCTCCGGCGACGATGAATTTCTGCTTCAGAAAATGGCGGAAAGATTTCCGGGCAGAATCAGTTTTCTAAAATCACCCAATGCTATTGTCAGCACCCGGGCTTGTAAGAGCTGGCATCAGTTTGTGCAGCAACGCAAGCGCTGGGCAGGGAAGTGGCGGCTGCACCAAGGGGTGGTCAATCGTTTATCTGCAGTGTTAGTTTTTGTTTTTTATCTGCTCTTGTCATTGGCCTTGTTCATACCGATGCTGATGCCGGGGCAAAGCATCCTGCTTTTTTCAATTGCTTTGTTGATTAAGGCAGTTGCGGACTATCGATTTTTATCTCCGGTTTTTCACTTTTTAAAGAAGCCTTTATCCCTTTGGGTCTTTCTTTTACTGGAATTGGTTTATCCGTTTTATGTGCTTTTCTTTGCATTCGCTGCCAATGTGGGCAGCTTTACCTGGAAAGAACGCTCTTACCGATATACCTCTGCTGCCCATGAGCGAACTTGAATATCAAGTAATGGATGAGCTGTATTTTGTACAGTCATTTGCTGAATTGCTGGTGTTAACAGATCTTCCTGAACATGATTTGAAAGCAGTGCTGGAGAGCTTGCTGGTGAAAGGCTGGATTAAATCCATGCTAAGCCGCGAAGGAGAGGAGATCGTGAGTGTGTCAGAATTCACATCACGGTTTGCCTCTTTACATTACCTGGCTACCAAAGCTGGCTTACTTGCCCATAACAGTCTTTAACCAAATTGCATGCAGCTAGCGCACCATTCGCCCAATTACTACATCAGGCGCAGGCTATTTAATAACTACCCGGCCATAGCAGGTCTGGCAATAATTCTCCTGGCTTCCCTGATTGCAGTATTGGGTTATGCCATTATGCCAGACAATTCGCCCAATGCCAATGATGGGGCCATTCAGCTGCAGAAACAATTGCCAGGCTTTAGGGCCAGGATGCTCAAAATACGAAAGAATGCAGAAATTGAGGAGCGTTCGTGGCTGGGGGCTTTGGCCTTTGGTCAGCCAAGTCCCTATTTACTGGAACCCATTGACAGTTACCGGGTAGAAGACCTGCAGGTATTCGTAACCCCCTATGGAGAAACCGGAGAAAAAGCATATGATATGGTCAGGGTGGTGCTTCCCATGTATGTGGGGGAGCATCAACTGGCTAATTTTCCCAAAGATCAGCGCTATGTCGTGGATGGAGACCAGATCCGCTACATCAATTTAAATGGAAAAGTAGAACAGATCAGCAAAACGGAATTGCTGGAGAAATTCCATGAAGACAACCTGGAGGAACGCTTTTACCTGCTGGGTACAGATAAAGCTGGTCGCGATATGCTAAGCCGGATGATGTATGGGGCAAGAATTTCTCTGTCTATAGGCTTGGTTTCCGTGCTGGTTTCCCTGGTGCTGGGCATTACTTTTGGTGCTTTGGCCGGTTTCTTTGGCGGATGGGTTGATAACCTGGTGATGTGGCTGATGTCAGTAGTATGGTCCATCCCTGGTATAATGCTCGTGATTGCTATCAGCCTGGCGCTGCAAAGCAGGGGTGTATTTGTTGCTTTTATTGCTGTTGGTCTCACCATGTGGGTGGATGTAGCACGCGTGGTGCGGGGAGAGATTTTAAGTATCAAAGAAAAATTATATATTGAAGCTGCCAGGGCTTACGGTTTGAACAGCAGACAGATTATATGGGGACATGTACTGCCTAATCTGGCGGGCTCCCTGATTGTAATTGCTACTGCTAACTTTGCAGCTGCTATCTTGCTGGAAGCTGGTTTGAGTTTTCTGGGGCTGAGTGTGCAACCACCTACGCCTTCCTGGGGCATCATGATTTATGAAGGCTATCATGCAATCGGAACACAGAACAGCTGGCACCTGGTCGTTTTTCCTGCAGTGGCCATCAGTCTGATGGTACTATCTTTTAATTTATTGGGGAATGGGCTTCGGGATGCATTCGACCCTAAAACCCTTATTAAATAATTTTTATGTCTGTTGTAGACTTTGAACAGCGGTATCGCTTGCAGCAGCTGGAGTTAAAGGCCATGCTGGAAATAACCCAGGCAATCAATAACAATGTTGCTGAAGATGATTTATACCGTATTTTTTATTTTACGCTGCGGGGTAGCCTCGATATCAAAAAATTTGCGCTCATCGTTTATAATGGTGACTATTGGGAGTGTCCGGTGCATCATGGCACCGACCATAACTATGCAAAAGAAGGTATTCCCGCCTCACTGCTGGTCTTAGAGAAAGCAAGCACCACTGAGTTGCTGGACGAAAGCCTGAGAGATTATGAATGGGTTTTTCCCATCCGACACAAAGAACGCACGCTGGCTTTTCTGCTGGTAAGCAATGCCACAGATGGCAAGGGTGCTCAGCTAAGCAGGCAGGATCGGCTGGATTTTGTACAGGCACTCTCCAATATTATTCTGGTGGCCATAGAAAATAAAAAGCTGGCCAGGCGGCAGCTGCAGGAGGAGGTATTGCGCCGCGAGCTGGAGCTTGCCCGGGATGTTCAGCAATTCCTGCTACCCAATGAACTGCCCCAGACCGACCACCTGAAAGTTGCAGCCACGTATATACCCCATCACCAGATCGGGGGTGATTATTATGATTTTCTGCGGCTTGATAATAATAAATTTCTTATCTGTATTGCAGACGTATCAGGCAAGGGAATGCCTGCGGCCATTTTAATGTCTAACTTTCAGGCTTCGCTGCGCACCCTCATGCGCCAGCAGGC
>JASLAE010000153.1 GCA_030147305.1 Cesiribacter sp. | reverse complement strand
ATTTTAGAGGGGTAGTTCCACATAAAAAGTTGTGCCCTGGCCTTCCTGGCTTTCAAACCAGATCCTGCCTTCCAGCTGCTCCACCATGGTTTTGATCAGGTGCATGCCAAGGCCAACCGGCACTTCGCCCTGCGTGCCTTTGCGGCGGGCGCTGGTAAATTTATCGAAGATCAGCGGCTTGAGGTTTTCTGGTATCCCAATGCCATTATCTTGTACTTTGATTAGTACGCTTTGTTCCTGAGCCTCCAGATACACTTCAATCACCCCTTCGGGTTTGGTAAATTTATAGGCGTTGGTCAGTAAATTTTCTATAATCAGCATAAACCTGATACTATCGATGCTGGTATAGAGCGATTCGGTATTTTTATGGAACAGAAAGGTTTTCCCCGACCTGTCCAGAGAACGGAAAGTATCTATCTGGTTTTGAATCCTAAAGATGATGTCATCACGTCTTTTCTGGATACCCATCTCCTGTGTTTCTACATATTCCAGATTAATGATCTGCTTGATCATTGCCAGAGAATTGCGGCAGGTCCTCTCAACGATGTCTATTAAGTTTTTAACCTTTTTATTTTCTTCCACATTTAATTCCTGGGTCAGCAAATTCATAGACAGTGAAATATTGCTCAAAGGCGTACGCAGATCATGCCCTAATACCTGCAGGATTACATTTTTTTGTTCTTTAATGGCCAGTACGCCCTGCTCGTAAATTTTTTGTGTTGTGATGTCTTCTGCAATGCCGGCAAAAAATGTGTTTTGGTTATTTTGCTGTGCCAGGCGGTAAGCTTTCAGGTGCAGCCACTTTATTTGCTGGCCATCCAGCATAATCCGGAAGGTGAAGTTAATGTGATGGCTGCCCCTTTTAAGCTTCCCTATTTCTTCCAGCACATGCTCCTTATCTTCTGCCGGAATAAGCGAGAGCAATTTTGCAGGTTGTTGGTTGATAGCTTCCTTATCCAGTCCTAACAGTTGGTGAGCAGAATCGCTTAAGAACTGAAATTGCTGCTTATCAAAATCATAAACAAAGGTTAGATCATTAGAATGATTCGCAAGTTGTTCTAAAAGGCTTATGGCACTCTCCATCATAATAGGCTTAACTTAGGCTGAGAAAGGTAATATGCTGCCCGACCCAGGCAGCACAAGTGTATACAGAGGGAAAGCTGTTTTTGTTTCCGAACTTCTTTAAGATCAGGCGCATCGTCTCCATAGCCTGTTCTTTAAATTTTATAAAATTATATGCTAACCTTCAAGCATTTTTAGACACCACATCCTGAAATTAGGTGAACCTGCTGCCTATCTGAACAAAAAATGAGCAGGGAATGAGCATTTTCATTTTGATCCCTGAAGCACCTACAGAGAGGTTCACAGTCAGGGCATTACCAAAAATGGATCAATTGCGTAAGCTTACTAACGGTTATACTGTTTAAAGGTAAAGCGCCTGTCTTAATTTTGACCATAGCCCCCTTGTCAACTTCTTAAATCTAAAAAAATGACACAAGATAAAGATCAGCACCAGGCCATTGAGCCCGGTTTTCGCCAATTACTGGAAGAAACTGTGCGGCAGCAACTGTATGTAAAGGTGCATTATCATTCTCAGTTGCATGAGTTGTTAAAGGTTTCCAGTGTGGCGAAGCGACTCGAGGTACGAAACGAAGAAGAATACCTGGTGCTGGCCAGTGGAGAGGAAATTCCTGTGGCGCAGCTGGTAAAATTGGGAGATACACCTGCGCCTGGTCACGATCAGGACGATTTCTACAACTGTGCCTGTTCGTAGTACCACATTTCTGCCCGACCAGCTTTCTCACCTTAAAACATGATTTATATCATAATTTTGAATTAAAAATATCATAATGTTCCAGTAGCAGTGTATTTAACTTTACGGCATGCTTAGCAGCCTGTAGATATGGCTTATGCTGTATCTGCTTTTCAAGATGTCTCAAGGCCATAAAAACAGCACTGTTGCAGTTTTTTGCCCAGTGTAGGCCAGCCCGAGCACATCAGCTGCAAGGCCCAACGACCGTAAACAGTAAAATTATGCTAGCCAAACATGCACCTGCTATTCGATGCGAAGACTGTCAGTTTCGCAAACATTCATTGTTTGGTGCACTTTGCCACGAAGAACAGGAAAAGGTTTCCGATGCAAAGTCCTGTACTATATATAAAAAGGGGCAGGTACTTTTTCATGAAGGTACCCGTCCGCTTGGAGTGTTTTGCATCTATGGAGGAAAGGTAAAAGTATATAAGCTTGGCTCCGATGGTAAAGAGCAGATCATCCGGATTGCCAAAGAAAGCGATGTATTGGGTTACAAAGCCATGATCAGCGAAGAGGAATATACGGTAACCGCCGAAACCCTGGAAGACTGTTCTATCTGCTTTCTGCCTAAATCTGATTTTCTGCAGTTGGTAAACGATAGTGCCCCTTTCAATAAGCGACTGATGCAAAGCATATGTCATGAATTGGGTGTTATGTCTGATAAGCTCACCAACCTGGCGCAGAAAACAGTGCGGGAGCGCTTTGCTATTACCCTGCTTTTGCTAAACGATACTTATGCCATGGAGGGCACCGAGGCAGAAGAAGTTGAAATTAACCTGACGCGCGAAGACCTGGCCAACATTGTGGGTACCGCTACGGAAACCCTTATTCGCCTGCTCCACGATTTTAAAGAGGAGGGTTTAATAGAAACCAGGGGCAGAAAAATAGTGGTGAAAAATGTGAAAGGCCTGACGAAGGCCGCCCATGTGTAAGTGCATCAATGATATGGAAAGGCAGCGAATAGCTGCCTTTTGTATTAGCCCAAACGGCAGGGCCAGCCTTTTGTAAACTTGATATTAATCATGTTTTACTTTGATACCCGTCATTCCCCGCTCTATCCTCAGTAAAGATCTTTGTGTAAGTGATGGAGAAGAAGTTACTGCTGGTGCTATTGCTTACATCCCAGCAGTTGATCAGCAGGCTTCTGCCATGCAATGTGGCTTTTCTCATCCCTAGACGGCCCGGAATCCGGCCTTTCTTGCTTAAACAATTAGCGCGTCACTTTTACGAAAATGCTATGCGGTGTAAAAAAATAATCATTGGTTTTGGTAGCAGCATGTATAGCGAACATGTGGTCGACTTTACACTGCGCTACCTGGTACAGCCCGGAATGTTACTGGTTGGTGCGCTTATCACCGATCTGCAGGGGCTGCAGGAGCAGGAAAATGTTAATGCAGCAGCGCCTGCGGTGAGCCCGGGGCAAATGCAGAAAAAAGTAAATGGGGGAAAGAATAAAATGTATCTGTACCTGCAGGAGCAGTGTAAAGACAACGGTGCTAAAGCTGTCATCCATCAGGATAGCGGCTGTACCCTGGAGGCCCTGATGCAGGAAACCCGTTATGCCGATCTGCTTGTGCTCTCGCAGGATATCTACCTGGCTGCAACACAAGGCCCCTATGCCCGGCCGGTGAGCAGGGTGCTGGAGCAGTGTTGCTGTCCGGTGCTGGTATTGCCCTCTCAGCAGGCCAGACTGGAGCAGGTGGTCATGACTTTTGATGGCAGCATTCGGGCCATGGATGGCATTAAGCAATTTGCATATTTGCTTGGTGGAATGACGCAGCAGCTTCCTGTTACAGTGCTTACCACCTATGGGGATACACAGGAACTGCCTGCCGCAGAAGAAAAACTTTTTATAGAATACTTAAAGCAGCATTTCAGTAATGTTGGCCTGCACCGCCTTAATGAGGGAGCGGAGCATACCATAAAATCTGCCATCGGCTTAAATGAACATGTGCTGGCAGTGGTAAATGTGCCTTCCAGCAAGAGCCTGCCCCTGCTGCACAAACTCCTGCATGGTACTGCAACTTTGCATGCGCCCCTGCGCCCCTTTGCACAGGGCACAAAAGATACACAAGAGGAACTGGTAAATGCCTAATACTATAGAGAAAGATCCGTTGTTGCAACAGGTGCAGCTAAGCCCAAAAGCGGCCACCACTTGCTACCATTGCGGCGATTCATTGCCTGCCAAACCGCTGTTCTCGCGGCAGAAGCCTTTCTGTTGCCAGGGCTGCCAGACTGTTTACGAGCTACTGCAGGAAAGCGGCCTTGATGATTTTTACAGCCTGCCAGAGCGCACCAATAGCAAGGGTGGCCAGGATCAGACACATCGCTGGGCTTATCTCGACAACGAGGAAGTGCGAAGTAAATTACTTCGCTTCACCGATGGTCGCATCAGCAAAATTACTTTGTACCTGCCCGCCATTCACTGCAGCTCCTGTATCTGGCTGCTTGAAAACCTGCACAAGATACAACCCGCCATACGAGCCTCCCTGGTTAATTTTAGTAAAAAAGAGGCAAGCATTACCTGGGCAGAAGATGCGTTAAGCCTGCGTGGGTTAGCAGAACTGCTCAGTAGGTTGGGGTATGCCCCCGACATAAGCCTGGAGAGTGTTAAAAAAGACAGAAAAAAGGCTGGTAACTGGAGCACTTCCCTAAAACTCGGAATTGCCGGTTTCTGCTTTGGCAACATCATGATGCTGAGCCTGCCCGAATATCTTGATGGAAAAGCGCTCATCGAGCCTCAATACCAGCAGTTTTTTGCCTGGTTAAATGTGCTGCTGTCCCTGCCCGTGATGCTTTATTCGGCTACAGGCTTCTATCAATCTGCCTGGCGGGGCCTGCGTTACCGGTACATTAGCCTGGACCTGACCATCTCTTTGGGCATTCTTACCATCTGGGGCCGCAGTGTATTTGAAATCCTGAGCATGACCGGCGCCGGTTATATGGACAGCCTCTGCGGCCTGGTATTTTTCCTCCTTATAGGGAAGTGGTACCAGAGCAAGACCTATGAGGCGCTAAGTTTCGAGCGTGACTATAACAGTTATTTTCCGGTGGCGGCCACCAGGCTCAGGGCCGGTGCAGAAGAAACCATATTGCTCAAAGACCTGCAGCCCGGCGACCGTATCCTGATCCGTAACCAGGAGCTTGTCCCCGCAGATGCCATCCTTATGAAAGGAGAAGGTAAAGTAGATTATGCTTTCGTAACCGGAGAGTCTGAACCCCAGCACCGCCAGAGCGGGGATCAATTGTTTGCCGGCGGACGCCAGACTGGCGGTACGCTGGAAATTGAGCTCAGCAGGCAGGTAGAAAGCAGCTACCTCACCCAGCTCTGGAATCAGCAGGCTTTCAAAAAAAACAACCAGCATAAAATGTCTGCACTGGTGCAGGGACTCAGCAGAAGGTTTACCTTTTTCATTCTGGGGCTAAGCCTGCTTACCGCAGCCTACTGGTATTGGGCAAATCCGGCAGAGATCTGGAATGCTGTAACAGCGGTATTAATTGTTGCCTGCCCCTGTGCGCTGGCACTGGTCATTCCTTTTGCTTTTGGTAATACCATACGGGTGCTGGGCCGTTGGGGTCTTTACCTGAAAAATGCTGAAGCAGTAGAAGACCTGGCCTTAACGGATACGCTGGTATTTGATAAAACCGGCACTATTACCCATAAAAAAGGGGATCAGCTGGCATACTTTGGTCAGCTGGATAGTACGGCACAATCGGCCATCCGGTCACTTACCCGCAATTCTACCCATCCGCTGAGCCAGAGCATATACAATCAGCTGGGAGAAGCGGTGCCGCTATCGCCGGTGCAGGAATACAAAGAAGAAGCCGGCAAGGGGATTAGTGGTTGGGTGGGAGATGATTGCTACAAACTGGGGGCTGCGGCTTTTGCAGTGCCAGCAGATCAGTTAACGGCTCAGTTAACAGCCTCCCGCGCCACACGTGTCTACATCAGCCGCAACGAACATTTATTGGGTTATTATGAATTCCAGAGTCAGTACCGCGAAGGCCTGGACTTACTCTTGGGTAAACTGCGGAACAGGGGATATGAGCTACACCTGCTCAGCGGCGACAATGACAAGGAACGGGAGGTGCTGAAAGATGCATTCGATGCCCTGCATTTTAACCAGCAGCCCATGGACAAGCTGGAGTACATCCGCAACCTGAAAGCCGCCGGTAAGAAAGTGCTCATGATTGGCGATGGCCTTAATGATGCGGGTGCTTTAAAAGAGAGTCAGATGGGTATTTCCGTCAGCGACGACATCTACCATTTCTCACCGGCCTGCGATGCAATTCTCGATGCTAAAAGCTTCGACAAGATCCTGACGGGTATGCTGTTAGCCAAAAGCAGCATGAAGATCATCAGCATGGCTTTTGTACTTTCTTTCCTTTACAACATCATTGGCCTCAGCTTTGCCGTAACGGCCAATCTGGCTCCTATTGTCTGTGCTATTCTGATGCCCCTGAGCTCAGTTACCATCGTTGGTTTTGTAACGGCAGCCGTGCTGTGGAAAGGCAGGAAGCTGGAATAAGTACAAGCGCTATTAAGGGCAGATCTAGGTTTTATAGTCCCTGGAAGGGCTGCCAGCATTTATTTATGTTACAGTAGAATGTTCAGAATTGTTGATTTTTACCTGCTCTGAAGACTATGTAGCGTGCAATAAAGAGGATAAGCGTGAATTACTTATGCTGCTGTGGTGACGATGATACTTTTTTCCAGGTAAGGCTTAATATTGAATTCGGCATAAACAGTGGTGCCTTTGCCAGGGGCAGATTCGATAGAGATTTCTCCCTGCATATCTTTTACC
>JASLAE010000131.1 GCA_030147305.1 Cesiribacter sp. | reverse complement strand
CCAGGACTTTGGCAGATGCAGCAGCTACTGCTGATGTTGCGCTGGCCTTACGAACTATTGATGATAATCAAAAAGTGCTGGTGGCTCTGGAGAACCAGTCACCAGACCAGAAATATATCATCACACGGAGCAATGATGGTAAAACCTTTTATGAAGTTGGTGCTGTTGCCGCTGGTGCTGGTACTTACGTTGACGAAAATCCAGAGAACGGCTGGAACTACTATCAAGTAAGGATGGGGGACAAAATTAAAACGGAAAGCATATATGTGAGTGGTAAAATCAAAATGTGTGTATTTCCAAATCCTGCTCAGAATCATGTGTCTGTGCAGCTAAGCAATGTGGCTGAGTCCTCTGCAAGCAGATATATCCTGTATAACTCAGCAATGAAAGCAGTAAGACAGGGAGATGTTAAGATCAAGAAAGGTTCTAGTTTATTTTCAATGGATGTACACCATCTGCCGAAAGGAGAATATTTTCTACATCTGGTAATAAATGGAAGTGAGATAGTAGAAAAACTGCTTATAATAAAATAATGCTGCATACACGAACTGAAGCATAAAAACACAGCTTCTGTAAGCGTATAATCAAATGTTAAACAGCAGGCTTTGAGGTTTTACACCTTATCCGAAGGTTTTAATAATTTCAGAAAATGATATAGCTTTCGGCCATAAATTAGAAGGTCTGCGGTAGTGTGATATAAAATAGGTGACTTTGGAAATGGATAACGATCAAGAACAATATAAAGACGAAACCATCCATAATGTGGAGCATGTCGATGGCATGTACCGTAACTGGTTTCTGGATTACTCCAGTTATGTAATTCTGGAACGCGCGGTTCCGGCCATAGAAGATGGTTTTAAACCTGTGCAGCGGCGCATTATGCATGCCATGCGCGAGATGGACGATGGCCGCTACAATAAAGTAGCCAACATTATAGGACAAACCATGCAATACCATCCGCATGGCGATGCCTCTATTGCTGATGCCACGGTGAATCTGGGTCAGAAGGATATTTTAATTGATACCCAGGGAAACTGGGGGGATGTGCGCACGGGAGACAGTGCCGCAGCACCACGTTATATAGAGGCCAGGCCCAGCAAGTTTGCCCTGGAGATCCTATACAATCCGCAGACAACCCGTTGGCAGCTGAGCTATGATGGCCGCAAAAAAGAGCCGGTAACGCTGCCCGTGAAATTTCCGTTGCTGCTGGCACAGGGGGTAGAAGGTATTGCGGTTGGTTTAAGCACAAAAGTTCTGCCACACAATTTTATTGAACTCATCGATGCTTCAATAGATCTCCTGCGTGGTAAGAGTGTGAATGTTATGCCCGATTTTCCAACAGGCGGACAGGCAGATTTCAGTGAATATAACGAAGGACTGAGGGGCGGTAAAATTCGGGTAAGGGCAAAAATTGAAGAACAGGATAAAAAAACACTGCTGATCAAGGAGATTCCCTTCGGTACAACCACTACCAGCCTGATTGAATCTATTATCAAAGCCAATGATAAGGGTAAAATCAAGATCAAGAAAGTAGTGGACAACACCGCTGCAGATGTTGAAATTGAGGTGCATCTGGCCCCGGGCCAGTCGCCGGATGTAGCCATAGATGCACTCTATGCTTTTACAGATTGCGAAGTAAGCATCAGTCCAAACGCCTGTGTGATTGTTGAAGAGAAGCCCCGGTTCATGACCGTTAATGATATTCTGCGCTACAATACCCAGCAGACAGTTGATCTATTGACGCGCGAGCTGGAGATCAGGCGTTCAGAATTACTGGAAAAACTGCTGTTCAGTTCACTGGAAAAGATTTTCATCGAGAACCGTATTTATCGCGACATTGAAGAAGCAACTACCTGGGAAGAGGTAATCCACCGGATTGACCTAGGCCTTGAACCTTATAAGAAAGATTTCTATCGGGTAATCACAGAGGAAGATATTGTGCGGCTTACCGAGATCAAAATTAAAAGGATCTCCAAGTATGATACCTTCAAGGCAGATGAATTAATGAAACGGCTGCAGGAAGAGCTTGCTGAAACCGAGCACCACCTGGCCAACATCATTGAATATGCGATTGCTTATTACAGGAACCTAAAGCAAAAGTATGGCAAGGGACGTGAGCGAAAGACTGAAATTCGCAATTTTGACACTATTCAGGCAGCCCAGGTAGCTGCAAACAATGCCAAGCTCTATGTGAATCGTACCGAAGGCTTTATTGGCTTTAGCTTGAAGAAAGACGAATTTGTATGCGAATGTTCAGATATAGATGACATCATTGCTATCAAACGTGATGGCAGCTATGTTATCCAGAAGATTCAGGATAAAGCTTTTGTAGGAAAGGATATTGTGCATGTGGGTGTGTTCCGCAAGAATGATGAACGCATGGTGTACAATGCCATCTATGTAGATGGTGAAAGCGGAAGGGCCATGGTCAAGCGTTTTCAGGTCCTGGGCATTACCCGCGACAAGGAATATCAGTTAACCAAAGGTGCTAAAGGCTCCAAGCTGCTCTACTTTACCGCTAACCCAAATGGTGAGGCAGAAGTGGTAACCGTATATCTTACAGCTGCCAGCAAGGCCAAAATAAAAGTATTCGACTTTGATTTTGCTACTCAGGAAATCAAAGGCCGTAGTGCGGCCGGTAATATACTAACTAAATATCCTGTGCGTCGGGTGCAGCTAAAACGTGAAGGCGCTTCTACGCTCGGCGGTCTTGAGGTTTACTTCGATGATTCTGTTGGTCGTATCAATACTGACAACAGGGGTAAGCTGCTGGGTTCATTCCATGGCGACGAACGTATATTGGTGGTGTACAAGAATGGTAATTACGAGCTTACCAATTATGAACTCTCCAACCGCTACGACTTTGAGAACCTGCTGCTGATAGAGAAATTCGACCCTGAGAAAATTATTTCAGCGGTTTATTATGATGGCAATACCAAGAGCTGGTTTGTAAAACGCTTCCGGATAGAAACCTCTACGGTAGATAAGCAGTTCAGCTTTATCACTGAGGCCAGAAGTTCTTATGTTGCTGTCGTAAGTACCCAGGCACAACCACAAATAGAAGTTGAGTACTCTGAAAAGGCAAATGAAAAGGGAAAAGCCTTATTCGATGTAGATGTGCTGGCTGAACTAAGAGGTTGGAAAGCAATGGGTAACAAGCTGAACCTGGGTAAGATCAAAGCTGTAAAACTGGTTGCCACCTCTGGTAAAACAGAAAAGGAGCAACTGGGCTTGTTTTAAGTACAAATATATTAATTGAAAATAAATCACAGAAAAATGCAGGTTCTTCGCCTGCATTTTTCTTTTTTTACAGTTATGAACCCAGACTTTAGTGCTGCTTTATACCGGGAGTTGGAAAAGTTGGTTACAGAAAATAAAAAGTTGCTGATAGAAGCAGCTTTAGAAAACCGTACACGTTATGTAGCTGTGGTGCTGGAGCATATTCTAAAACCACACAATGCAAGTGCCGTATTAAGAACGGTGGAAGCCTTAGGCCTGCAGGAATTCTACATGATAGCGCCTAAAAAGCTTCCTGATAATGCTGATGCTACACCGCCGATCACTAAAGATTATGAAGCAAATCCTGGTATTGTAAAAGGGGCTATTAAATGGATAAATGTTCATAACTTTAGTCAGCCAAATACAGACAACACTGTAGATTGTCTGACAGCTTTAAAAAGTAAGGGCTATGCTATTGTGGTAACATCGCCCCATGCGCAGGGCTTTTTTCCTGAACAGCTGCCCGTTGATAAACCACTGGCACTTGTGTTTGGGAATGAACAGGAGGGGGTAAGTGCCAGTGCGAAGTCCTCCGCAGATTACTTTCTGCAAATTCCAATGTGGGGTTTTACAGAAAGTTATAACCTGAGCGTAAGCGCTGCCATTTGTCTATACACCCTTATGAACCGTATAAGGATGGATAAACTACCCTGGCAATTATCTGAGGAAGAAAAAATGGAACTCCGCCTTGTGTGGTACCGTAAGCTTGTGAGGCGATCTGCTATTATTGAGAGCGAACTTTTGCGTAATTATGATCATTAGCCTGATTAAGGGTATTATAACAGCTTTTTTTGCAGTAGTACTTTTACTCCTGGCTTGTAATATATGGGTAATTCTGTCTACCACCGGTCAGGTATACAGTGAAATTCGTGATATCCCGGCGAATCGAGTGGCTTTGGTGCTTGGTACCAGTAAGCGTTTTGCTGACGGTAAGCCAAATACCTATTTCCACAACAGAATAGATGCTGCCGCAAGGCTGTATAAAGAAGGCAAGGTGAAACACCTGATCTTAAGTGGCGATAACCGCACCCAGTATTATAATGAGCCACGTGATATGCGAAAAGCCCTGATGGATCGTGGTATTCCAGATACCGCCATTACCCTGGATTTTGCCGGCTTACGAACACTTGATTCAATGGTGCGCAGCAAAAAGGTATTTGGTCAGGAGGAGGTTGTGGTGGTAACACAGAAATTCCATACGTACCGGGCTGTTTTCATCGGCGAATATTATCACATCAATACAATTGCCTACGCGGCAGAAGATGTTCCTTTCCGGGAGTCTATGAATATTCTTTTCAGAGAATTTTTAGCACGCCCCATGGCTGTGCTTGATCTATATGTGCTCCGTAAAAATCCGCGGCACCTGGGCCAGCCAGAACAAATAGGGAAGAAATAAACCTGTTAGTTACGTTCTACAATCTGCTGGTACACATTGCATCATAAAGCCCTCTTATATCTACCAATTGCTCAAGGCTTACTGTTTCAATGATCCTCCCTTTTTCCAAAAATAGATGGTAGCTGCATGCAGATGTTCAAATGTTACTACATTAAATAAATTACATGCTGCAAGGTTTCAAATCTTCAACAGCAGGATATCCTACACGAACAAAGCCGGCTTTGGCCGGCTTCATTCTTATTGAAATTATATTTTTCTATTAGTTAAAGAACATCAGCGGTGACACTAAAATGCATATCTGCCTCTATGGTAACTTCCTGTGTGGTCACTTCATCTATTTTCGCCTCTGTTCTAATAGTGTAGGAATCACCCTCTATATAAGGTTTAAGATTAGTATTGGAAACCTCTAACTGCAGCTCCTGGCCAACATTGGCTGGTATGGCAGTTTTAAACGCTACTAGCACTTCTTCCTGATCTGGTGCACTGATATAGATCTTTATTTCGTTGAGAAAAGAAAAGGTTTGATTGTCGGGAGAAGTTATGTTGAGCGTCAGGGCTGTTAAAGTGGCTTCTTTTACATATTTTGCCTCAGTGTTATTGTTGGCAAAAGCCTGCTGAGACGAGGTTTGCACCTCTGGTGAAGGAATGGTAAGTATGTCTGTTGAGATAAGCCCCTGGGAAGGAATGGTAATTTCTGCTTTATCATGGAAGTCAAACCTTAGCATATCTTCGATCTTTTCACAAGCCGGCAGAAGCATGCCCAGCAGTAGTAATGCCTGTAAAGGTGCCCGAAAGGTTTTAAGTTTATTCATTCTATTAAGAATTTTATATTTGTCAAAAATATAGTATCCATGGCGCATATGCATGCTTCTTTTCGGCCACATCTTACATTACTTATTCTGGGGCTCTTGTTGTCATTTTCTGCCCTGGCTCAAAAGCCAAAAGTGTGGCGCTCCTCTGATATTCAACTTGGACTTCAGAAAATGGAGGTGCTGGGCAATGTGCTATATATGGCCGCTCATCCCGATGATGAGAACACCAGACTGATTGCATGGCTATCAAATGAAAAGAAATACAATACAGCTTATCTATCACTAACCAGAGGCGATGGCGGCCAAAACCTGATTGGTTCTGAATTGCGCGAGCGGCTGGGCATTATCAGAACACAGGAACTACTGCAAGCACGGGATATTGATGGAGGACATCAATTTTTTACCCGCGCCAATGACTTCGGATATAGCAAGCACCCCGATGAAACTTTTAAAATCTGGGATAAAGAAGCGGTGTTGGCCGATGCTGTCTGGGTAATCAGGAAGTTTAAACCCGATGTAATCATTACACGCTTCAATACTGAACCAGGAGTTACCCATGGTCATCATACAGCCTCAGCCATGTTGGCCGAAGAAGCATTTAAAGCTGCTGCAGATCCCAAGCGTTTTCCCGAGCAGTTAGCATATGTAGAGCCCTGGCAGGTAAAACGACTGTTATGGAATACCTCCAGCTGGTTCTATCAGGGCAGAGAGGCAGAATTCGACAGCGCTAAAATGGTGCAGTTAAAAATTGGGGGTTACAATCCGCTTCTTGGAAAATCTTATACAGAGCTGGCCGCAGAAAGCCGTAGTATGCACCGCAGTCAGGGATTTGGGGCAACGCTTAGTCGTGAAAATCCCATTGAATTTCTGCAACCAATCCTGGGCGGTAACCCTGGCAATGATCTTTTCAGTGGCATTCAGACAGACTGGAAAAGGGTAAAGGGGGGAGAAAAAGTTGGTGATCTGCTTAAAAAGATTCAGTCAGGTTTTGATCCGCTGGCCCCATGGAAGTCTGTAGATCAACTGGTACATTTATATAAAACCATCGATCAGCTTGGTGATAATCCTTTTAAAGCGCAGAAACTTAAAGCGGTAGAAGAACTGATAGGAGCATGCCTTGGTCTTTTTGCTGAAGCAACTACCCCGGAAACCAG
>JASLAE010000084.1 GCA_030147305.1 Cesiribacter sp. | reverse complement strand
GCCCCTTAGCTGCGTAAAGCCCATCCGGCGGAGCATATTCAGGTAATGGTGTACGCGCTTTTCATGACTTGCTTTAGGAGCCTCTACCCTAAAATCGATGGCAATGGCTTCTGCACCCCTGGAGACCACCCGGTCGGGACGCAACAGATATCCGGCAGTAGAGAGTAAGGGGAGTTCGTTGCGTATTTCCCAGTCGGGGGTAAACCACTGGCCTGCCACCGGGTGCCTGAAGAGCGCCTCCAACTGCGCCCGCACAGCAGGAATTTCCTGGCGGTTTACCATGCCTTCGTAATAAATACTCTCCAGCGCCTTTTCCAGGTCCTGTGGCTGGCGAATCTGCCGCAGCAGGGTGTGCAGGGTGCGACTCCAGTTAATACGGGCGGCAGCGGTTTCGTCTGTGGCCAATACCAGGCTGGCATTGCGCTTGCGAACGGTTAAGCGGCTGCGCCAGCGGGTGCTAAGATAGTGCTGCAGGCTAAAAGTATCTTCGCCTGCTTTTTGTGCTCTTTGCTGTACCTTTTGCAACTCTCCTGTCTGGTAGCAGCTTTTGTCCTCCTGCCAGCCCTGGGGTAGCGAAAGCAGGGGTTCTTTATGTTGGTCTGTTACGCCAGCCGCCTGCATTTGGCCCGACAGCAGCCGGTACAGGATTCCATTGATCAGGTCTGCTTTGGGCATGGTCTGGCCTTTGGGTATTTTTGGAAGGGGCGTCCAGGCAAAAAGAGCTTCCTCGGCCCTGGTAAAGGCTACATAGAGCAGGTTGAGGTTGTCGAGATAAGCCTGGATCTGCTCCCGGAAATACTGCTGGCGAAAGACAGTATTTTCCAGCCGTGATGAGTAACGCACGGGCAGTGCCTCCAGCTCGTGCAGCGGCGGCATGCTGGTACTGGCCCAGATAAAATTGTTGGCAGTGGATTTGTGGTTGAGCTCCCACTGGCAGTAGGGCATCAGCACCGCCCTGAACTGCAGTCCCTTGCTTGTATGGACCGTGTAGATGCGGATGGCGTTGAGCGAATCGCTTACCTGTACCGTGCGTTTGTAGCCGGTTTCTTCCCACCAGCCGAGGAAAGTATCTATGTCTCCTTTTTCTTCTCCGCTGTACTGCAGCACCGCATCCTGAAAGGCCTGCAGGTAACCCCATTCGCCAGGCAGCTGGTTAAGCTTAAAGAGGTGAATAAGCGTTTCAACCATTTCATACAAGGGGAGCTTGGTGAGGTACACCTGCTTTTGCATGAAGTGGTCGGGTAGGTAAGCTTTTAGCGCCTCCTCGCCCTGGGCGCAGGCCCTGAAAAGCTGGTGCATGTCCAGACTTTCCTGTTTTAGGATATAGCGCTGGTAATCGTAGGCCATGTTGGTGCGGGCAACTGCATTCTGCGGATTGTGCAGGTAGCGCAGCACATTCAGCAACAGGCTAACCGAGGCAGCATTGCTTAGGAAAAGCGAGTCGCTGGAAATCACGTGGTAGCTGTAAGGGCTGTCAATCCCTTTTTCTTCTTCTGCGCGCATCAGCACATCTGCCAGTTCCTGGCCTTCACGGTTGGACCGAACCAGCAGGGTAATGTCCCGCAGTTTGTACCCTATGTCCTGCAGCTGACGAATAGTGTCAAGCATGGCTGCCTGCGCTTGTGCTTTCCAGTTTCCTTCTTCCTCATCGCCCTCCAGAAAATTTACCTTTACCAGGCCACAGGGTGTATTAGATTTGCTCTCGGGGTAAATCTGCGTCACCTCTGCATAGGCAGCCGCAATATGGGCTGCTTCGAAAGAAAGGGCCGTACGATCAGCTTCATCGCCCAGCGCTTCGAATTTGCTGCTGCAGATCTCCTTTAGCTCCCAGGCAGCCTGGTAGAAGAGACTGTTATTAAAATCTATGATCTGCCGGCAGCTCCGCCAGTTATGGTTAAGTGCTACCTTCTCGGTATTATCGGGGCCGATGTCCTGTTCAATTTTGTTCAGGAGTAATTTCCAGTCGCCGCCCCGCCAGCGGTAAATGCTTTGTTTAATGTCGCCCACCACCAGGTTCTGATGCCCTGCCGCAACAGAGTTTTCTACCAGTGGCTTAAAGTTATCCCACTGAAAGCCGCTGGTATCCTGGAATTCGTCGATCAGGAAATGCTGAAAGCGGGTGCCGGTTTTTTCGTAGATAAAAGGGGCTTCGTTTTCGCCAATAATGTCTTTCAGAAAAATGGCTGCATCGGAAATAAGCAAAAGGTCATTATCTTCCCGGTACTTGCTGAGCACGGCAGTTAGGTGCGCCAGAATGCCCAGCGTATAGATGAACCGCAGCACCTCTTTGGCAGTCAGATACTTTTCGTGTCCATCTTCCCAAAGTCGGATGGCTTCTTCGAGCCGGGGCTGCAGCCCTTCCATGGCGGTGGCAATTATATAATCGCGCTGTTTGTTACTTTTGGTTGCCCACTTCTCGGGGTCGTTCAGCACATCCAAAGCACGGGACCCCGGTGCATAAATTCCATTTTCTTTCAGCAGGTGGTTGAAGTAATTGGCAGGGCCGCTTTTGCCATAAGCAAAGTCATCTACCTGTAGCCCGCGGGCGTCTATAAACTGAAGGGCAGCATGGCCAAGTTCGTCCATTCTGTGCTC
Organism: Cesiribacter sp.; assembly: GCA_030147305.1. GTDB lineage: Bacteria > Bacteroidota > Bacteroidia > Cytophagales > Cyclobacteriaceae > Cesiribacter. The sequence continues at coordinate 8 of JASLAE010000084.1, read as the reverse complement.
AAAAGCTT
>JASLAE010000024.1 GCA_030147305.1 Cesiribacter sp. | reverse complement strand
TTTTTATACCTCTTTCAACCCTTTCCTCATTCGCTTCGTCTTCCTTTCAGAAAGTGTCACTTATCCAATTAAACTTATGGCTAAGAAAACTCTTTTTTTTCTCCTGGTGCTGACTGGTTTGTTTTCAAGCTTCAAATTCATCCTGGATGATCAAAAAGTAAAAGAGGACAGCCTGGTCAATAAGGTGGCATACGACACCTTACAATATCAGTGGGTGATTGCTGAAGCTAAGGATCGTAAAACCCAAAAAGATATTACAGATCAGTATCAGGCAGTACTATACCAGTTTCTTAGCAGTGGCGACCTGGTTGTTTATGAAGATAAACGCATGAATCATACCGGCTCCTGGAGAGCAGAAAATGATCGGCTTGAGATAAACTTTAATGGAGTATCTGCCCAGGCAGCTTCCTTTGAAGCAGAACTGATAAGGTCTGAAGAATTGTTATTGCTAAATGAAAATCTGCAGCTTCGTCTACTCCGACTGCAACCCTAAGAAGTTGGAATCTTTTTAGTGAAATTAAATTTCTCCTCTATAATTCTCAGACAAAAAAGCTCTACCGTTTGGTAGAGCTTTTTTTATGCACAAGTGCAAAGGAGGTTTATCATGTAACATCATTAATACTTTTCATGATGGAACAAAAAGTGAAACAAAGCAGTGGATGAGTGGCTAATTCTCTTGAATAAAAAAATCCCGATACCAGGGTACCGGGATGTGAAAATTATTTTAAATCAAGTGATCAGACGCTAACGCTCGAACCATGGGGAGCCCCATTTAGAATCTCCTCGTTGGCATATTCTGCAAATTTGTTGAAGTTGTTGTTGAATGCTTTTGCCAGCCTGTTAGCCTGCGAGTCATAAGCATCTTTATCATTCCAGGTGTTGCGTGGGTTCAATAGCTCTGTTGGCACATTGGGACAGCTCATAGGCATGGCCACACCAAATACCGGATGTTTCTCATAAGACACATCTTCCAGTGCTCCCTTCAGAGCTGCAGTAATCATAGCACGGGTGTAGCGTAATTTTATGCGGCTGCCAATACCATAACCACCACCACTCCAGCCAGTATTAATCAGCCATACATTTACATTATGCTGATCCATTTTTTTGCCAAGCATTTCTGCATAAGCAGTTGGGTGCAAGGGCAGGAAAGGCGCGCCAAAACAAGCCGAGAATACTACCTGAGGTTCGGTAACCCCAGCCTCTGTACCGGCTACTTTTGCTGTATAACCGCTGATGAAGTGGTACATGGCTTGTCCCTTATCCAGTCGGCTGATTGGAGGGAGGACACCATAGGCATCACAGGTAAGGAAGAAGATATTTTTTGGAATACCACCTATAGAGGGTTCAACGGCATTGTCTATATGGTATAAAGGATAAGCCGTTCTGGTATTTTGCGTAACCGTAGTATCGGAGTAATCAATCTGTCTGGTGCCTGGAATAAAGCGGGTATTTTCTACTATCGAACCCCATTTAATGGCATCCCAGATCTGCGGTTCATTCTCGCGGGTGATATTGATGGTTTTGGCATAACATCCTCCCTCAAAATTAAAGACTTTGTCATTGGTCCAGCCATGCTCATCATCACCAATCAGCTGACGGTCAGGATCTGCAGAAAGGGTGGTTTTGCCTGTGCCGCTGAGGCCAAAGAAGATTGCTGTATCACCATCCTGACCAATATTGGCTGAGCAGTGCATGGAGAGGACATTCTCTTCCTGAGGCAGGAGGTAGTTGAGTACAGAGAAAATGCCTTTTTTCATTTCACCGGCATAGCCCGTTCCACCAATCAGGATAATTTTTTTGCTAAGATTCAGGATTGCAAAGTTGGGAGAGCGAACACCATCTTCGGCTGGATTAGCTTTGAATTCCGGAGCACAAATGATGGTGAATGAAGCTTCAAAATCTTTTAGTTCCTGCTGGTTTGGCCTGAGGAACATGTTGTAACAGAACAAGTTATGCCAGGCCTGGGTATTAATAACCCGTAGGTTCAAACGATATTCCGGCAAGGCACCGGCATATGCGTCCCGTATATACACGGTTTTGTCTGCCAGGTATGTAGTTACTTTGTTTAAGAGTGCGTCAAATTTTTCTTCAGACAAAGGAATATTTACATCGCCCCACCAAACAGTATCCTTTGTTTTGTGGTCTTGTACTATGTAGCGATCTTTCGGCGCCCTGCCGGTAAACTCTCCGGTGTCGCACATAAGTGCTCCGGTATCTGTTAGTGAACCTTCGTTATTGGCCAGGGCTTGTTCTACCAACTCGGCCGGACTAAGGTTCCAATAAACTTTTTGAGCAATAAAGTTGCCCAAGGCAGTTTTGCCGGTGCGGGCAGGTTTAAGACCAAATTCTTGCATGTTTGACAATGTATTATGGGACTAAAAAAATGACTGCAAACGTTTGCACAAATATACTAGGAAATTTGACGTTATATACCAAAAACGTTTTTTTTGCAGCTTAGGTTATCTCTGCAAACGTTTGATTTAACCCCTGCATTGGTTTTTGCTTGCTTTAACGAAATCACCAATGTACCTTTAAATGTTTCACAAAATTTTATTCTAAAAAACCGGCAAAAGAAGTATGTCAGAGAAGAAAAAAATTTCCGGCGGTCATGCCCCTGCGTTCGCGGCAGATCAGGGAACGCTGTTCGGTCATCCCAAAGGACTGATGATTTTGTTCTTTACAGAGATGTGGGAACGCTTCAGTTATTATGGTCTACGGGGAATTCTTGTTTTGTTCTTAACCGATAAAACGCTTGATAGTGGTGGCTATGGCTGGGATAATGAAAGTGCTTTGCTTTTGCTGTCCATCTATACTGCAATGGTATATATCATGTCTATACCTGGTGGCATTTTAGCAGATAAAGTTTTCGGACAACGAAAGGCTGTGATGTATGGAGGATTTACCCTGGTTGCCGGTCACTTTCTCATGGCTGTACCCTCAGAAATCACTTTTTATATAGCCCTAACCCTGATTGTATTTGGCACAGGCTTATTGAAGCCCAACATTTCTACACTGGTAGGGGGTCTTTACCGCCAGGGTGATGCCAGACGCGACGCCGGCTTTACCATCTTTTATATGGGCATAAATGTGGGTGCGCTGCTTGCTTCCATTATTGTTGGCTATGTTGGTGAAAGAATTGGATGGCATTATGGTTTCTCGCTGGCCGGATTTGGTATGTTATTGGGGCAGCTGGTATTTATTACCGGACAAAAGCACCTGGCACATGTTGAAGACATGGTAAAACCACAGGATAAGATCTTTACCAAAGGCAGTACAACGGCTACTCCAGCGAAAAAAGGGTTTACCAAGAACGAAAGAGACCGTATTCTGGCCATCTGTCTTTCTTTTATTATCGTGCTTATTTTTTGGGCTTCCTTTGAGCAGGCCAGTGGTTTAATGAACCTGTACGCAAAAGATTATACTGACCGTTTCGTTTTTGGCTGGGAAGTGCCTGCTTCCTGGTTACAGGGCCTTAACTCTTTCTTTATCATCACAACAGCTCCTATTGTAGCCTGGATCTGGATTACTCTAGCCAAGCGGAACATTAACCTTTCTTCTATATTTAAGATGGGATTGGGTACAGCCGTATTAGGTGTAGGTTTCATTTATATGGTGTTGGCTGCCATGGAACGTAACGGATCAGCCGATGGTAAATCAGCGCTTTCATGGCTTGTGCTGGCTTATCTCTTTCACACTTTAGGTGAACTGGCTCTATCGCCAGTATCGCTTTCATTTATTACCAAAGTAGCTCCACAGCGCATTGTCGCTTCTATGATGGGCCTTTACTTTGCCGTTACCGGCATGGGAAATTTCCTGGCAGGTTTACTGGGTATATGGGCACAGCGCCTAGGCGAGCTGGAGATCTTTGCAGGCATTGCCGTGGTAACCATTGTACTGGGTACTTTGCTGATGATTCTGGCCAGAAGAATTAATGTGCTCACCCATGGCACTGAAGACAGGAAAGAAGAAGAAAAAGATGCCCAGACCGGACAGGTACTGGAGGCAAGTGCATCTTGATCAGCATAATCAGATCTTACAATTTTACAGAAAAGATTTAACAAGAAAATACAAAAGCCATAACCTACGTTATGGCTTTTTTTTGTACCGAGACGAGTTAAATTTTACACCTTCCACGAAATTTACTATATATAAGGTTTTGTTTTGTTAGTTGCTCTCAAAAGCAGTATCTTTTCATTTACTCTGTTCGGAGTGAACACAAATGCTTATAAAACCTAAAGTTTAGGTGAATATGGATAACTTCTACCTGGAAGGTACTCCCAAAACTCCTCATATTGAATTAAATGCACATACGGGCATGCTGGAGATGAGCGGTCGTTCAATTCCGGAAAATGCCATTGAATTTTACCGCCCGCTGATGCTCTGGCTTGAAGAGTATTCTAAATGCCCAAGACCAGAATCGGTTATGGTCATGAAGATGGAATACTTTAATACAAGTTCCTCTAAGTGTTTGATTGATATTTTCCGGAAACTTGAGAAAATCCATTTACAGGGAGCGACGGTTTATGTGAAATGGTATTATGAAGAAGAAGATGAGGACATGCAGCATTCCGGGGAAGACTTTAGAGAAATTCTGCGCGTACCTATTCAGATGATAGCCCTGCAGGAAGAGCAAAGCCGATAATACCTGCTTGATTTTTCCAGAGCTTATTTGGGTTGTAGAACCACATAAAAATTAACACTGAAGTCAATTGTGCTGGGTTGAAATCAATAGCTTAACAGC
>JASLAE010000302.1 GCA_030147305.1 Cesiribacter sp. | reverse complement strand
CATTCGACCATAAGGAAGTGTTACAGCAGGGCAAGGTCTTTGCCGATATGTACTTTCGTACGGCAGTACCGGGCTCAGACGAGGCCTTTTGCCTGGCAGCGATAGATATTGAACAACTTTTAAACCATGTAGCCTGATGGAGCTTTTTCAGGTAGACGCTTTTACCCATGTTTTATTCAGGGGTAACCCTGCCGGGGTGTGTCTCTCTACAGAACCCCTGGCGGAGTTGCTTATGCAACAAATTGCAGCAGAAATGAATTTGGCGGAAACTGCCTTTGTAAACGCGACCGATGGCTTCCAGAACCTGCGCTGGTTTACGCCTACTGTGGAGGTAACCCTTTGTGGCCATGCTACACTGGCAACTGCACATATACTCTATGAACGGGGCTTGCTTGCTCCAGAGACTGCACATGTTTTTGAAACTCTGAGTGGCGAACTACGGGTGCGGAGAGAGGAAGATGGTGCCATTGAAATGGATTTTCCACTGATCACTACCCAAAAAAAAGTAGTGCCGCAGTGGTTGAAAGAGCATTTCGAACATATTCAAGGCTATGCCTATACGCCTAAGAATGATATTCTGCAGCTTGAGAACGAAGAGGCTGTGCGTGATTATTTACCAGATATGGCCCAAATTGCAGCCAATACCCGGCAGGGCCTGATCATTACAGCACGGGGTACCGACGATACTGATTTTGTGAGCCGCTATTTTGTACCAAATGTAGGGGTACCCGAAGACCCGGTTACCGGCTCTGCCCATTGCGAGTTAGCCCATTACTGGAAAGATATTTTAGAAAAAACCAGTTTCAAAGCTTATCAGGCTTCAAAACGGGGCGGGCAACTGGATTTGCAGATCCAGGAAGATCGCCTCCTGATCAAGGGCAGGGCAGTCACTGTTTTCAGGACTGAGCTCTCCCTGTAGATAGAGAATTAATAATATAACTGTCCTGGCTATTCATGCAGACCCGCAGCAGCTATAAAGTATTCAAGCCTGGTTCATTAGACAAGCTGCAGCTGGTCCGGGAGTCCCTGGCAGTGCCAAAGCCATCTGAGGTAACTGTGTCGGTAAGGGCAATAGGCCTTAATTATGCCGATATTTTTGCAATTATGGGGCTTTACAGCGCTACTCCAAAGGGTGCTTTTATTCCGGGCCTTGAGTTTGCCGGAGAGGTGGTAGCTGTAGGAACGGGGGTAAAAAATTTAAAAACAGGTGATCATGTTTTCGGGGTTACCCGCTTTGGTGCATATACCACGCACCTGAACCTGGACGAAAAATATCTTTTACCATTGCCCGAAGGTTTTACATTCGAATCGGCAGCTGCTTTTCCGGTACAGGCACTTACAGCTTATTATGCATTGCGCCCGCTGGGCAATTTGCAGCAGGGGCAAACTGTATTGATCCATTCAGCAGCCGGGGGAGTAGGACTGCAGGCAAACAGGATCGCCAAGAAATGGAATGCATATACCATAGGCGTGGTGGGAAATGAAGCAAAATTTGAAATCCTGCAACAGGAGGGATATGATGCCTGGCTGATACGGAACTCTCAATTCCCCGGGAATTTAAAAGAATTGCTTAAAGGAAGGCCTTTGCACCTGGTACTGGAGGCTACGGGCGGTAAATATTTTCGCTGGTCATATGAAGCACTGGCCCCTATGGGCCGCCTCGTTGCTTATGGCTCTGCCCGTTTCACCCCCAGAAGCAAAGCGCCCAGCTGGCCGCGACTGGCCTGGCAATACCTGACCCGTCCTAAGATTGATCCCATGAAAATGATCACAGATAATAAATCTGTTATGGGATTCAACCTGATCTGGCTCTATGAACAGCACAATCTTTTTCAGCAGCTGATGCACGAGATCATGGCGCTGGATTTAGCGCCGCCACACATTGGCCATACCTTTACTTTTGATCAGCTGCCGCAAGCACTTGAATTGTTTCGTTCGGGAAAAACTGTAGGGAAGGTGATCATACGTATTACTTCATAACCGTTCAATGATCACGAAGTATCCTGTCACAAAAAAGCCGGCATAGCGCCGGCTTTCCTTATTTCCTGATCAGAAAATTCTTTTACATATTAGCTACTTTGGCAATAAGCTGGGCAGTACGGGCTGAGTAACCAGCTTCGTTATCATACCAGCCTACAACTTTTATCAGGCGGCCGGAGGCCATTGTGAGCAGGGAGTCAAAGATACAGGAGTGTACATTCCCAACAATGTCCGTAGATACAATCGGGTCGGTTGAGAATTCCAGGATGCCCTGCAGTTCATTACCTGCAGCCTTGCGGATGGCAGCGTTAATCTCTTCTGCAGTTACATCGCGGCTAAGAATTGCAGTAAAGTCTGTCACAGAGCCATCAGGAACAGGAACACGCATAGAAATACCATCCAGTTTCCCCTTTAATTCAGGTAATACCAGACCTACAGCTTTTGCAGCACCAGTAGAGGTCGGAACAATGTTTACCGCAGCAGCACGAGCGCGGCGCAGGTCAGCGTGAGGGCCATCCTGCAGGTTCTGGTCCTGTGTATAAGCATGAATGGTGTTAATGTAGCCTTTTTCTATACCAAAGTTTTCGTGCAGCACCTTTACCATAGGAGCCAGGCAATTGGTGGTGCAGGATGCGTTGGAGATGATTCTTTCATCACCGGTTAAAGTATTGTCATTTACACCAATTACCACGGTAGGGATGTTACCTTTCGCAGGCGCAGAAATGATCACCTTTTTAGCGCCAGCCTGCAGGTGTTTGCCTGCGCCGGCCTCATCGGTAAAACGGCCGGTACTTTCCAGTACAACATCTACACCCAGGTTGCCCCAGGGAAGCTGCATCGGGTCTCTTTCTGCAAAAACTTTTACGGCTGCGCCGTTAATGTTAAAGCCAGTCTCGGTAATTGATACATCACCCTGGAAGCGTCCGTGTACAGAGTCATAGCGGAGCAGGTGAACGAGTGTTTTGACGTCGGTAAGATCGTTGATGGCCACAATGTCTACATTACCCTGGGCCAGCAGAGCTTTAAAAGTAAGGCGACCAATACGACCGAAGCCGTTAATCGCAACTTTGATTCTAGCCATGAAAAAGATTATTAAGGTTCAAAAATATTTGCGCAAAAGTACTATGTCCGCGGTTTTAATGCAAACTGGGGTTTTTCTGTAAACAGCCGATGATAGACCTGAAAACACAACGTGGCTTCACTAGCCTAACCTGCTACTATACAGCTTGTTTAAGCCAGGGAGGGATTTTTAAGACTAATTTTTTAAAAGGGGTTTTTGGAAATAGCGGGAAGAACCCTATATTTGCATCACAATTAACGAACGCTCCGTTCGTCTAGTGGTTAGGACGCCAGATTTTCATTCTGGTAGCAGGGGTTCGACTCCCCTACGGAGTGCAAAAAAGCAGCTTTGGCTGTTTTTTATTTTATATCCTGCTCCGTTCGTCTAGTGGTTAGGACGCCAGATTTTCATTCTGGTAGCAGGGGTTCGACTCCCCTACGGAGTGCTTTAAGCCTGTCGCTACGCGGCAGGCTTTTTTGTTTTTACCTGCTTTCTTACATGCACTGGAATTCTGCTTGCTACTTTCTTACTTTTACTTCATTCTGCCTCAGAAGAGGTATTTATGAAAGCCCTGCATCTATTCCTTTTTCTCCTCTGGATGTTAGCGAGCATTTGCCTGCAGGCTGAACCTGCACATGTGCTCCAATCCCCGCTGACCCCGGCTACAGCGGGACAGCTTCATTATTTACCCGACCCAAATAATCGCTATACCATCCGGGAGGTGAGTACACCTGCCTTTGCAGATAGCTTTCAGGTGGTGAAAGCCCAACAGCCAAACTTTGGCTTTATGGAAGGCAATTTCTGGTTTACCATTACTTTGCCCCGGAATACTACCGGAAAAGAACGTTTTTTTGAAATAGCTTACCCTCCCCTCGATACGGTATCTTTTTATTACCAGGACCAAACGGGGGAGTGGCAAACAAAAGTCTCCGGAGATGTTTTGCCCTTTGACCAACGCGGCGTGCAGCATGCAAACTTCCTGTTTACAATCCCAGACCATTCAACCGACACACAGACCTACTACTTCCGCCTGCATACGTATGGCGCCTATACCTTTCCATTACAGGTGAAAGCGGCAGCCGAACTGCAACAGGAAATGTGGCAGCATTATTTCAAATACGGGCTGTATTATGGGGCGCTGCTCCTCATGTTGCTCTACAATCTATTTCTTTTCTTTGGCCTGCGCCTCAAACCTTATCTTTTTTACTGTCTCTATCTGTTTTGCAGCATTGTTTCTCAGGCATATTTAAATGGTCATGCCCAGCAATTTCTAAGCCCTGCGGGAGGCGTATTGAACAACCTGTTCACTACATTAACGCTCTACCTGACCATAAGCTTTTCACTTCTGTTTACCATTAATTTTATTCGTACCAGGCAAACAGTCCCTTTTATACATAAAATACTGACAACTTTTTCTCTGCTTATTTTTGCACTTTGTATTATCACCGTTCTAGTTCCTTCGCAGAAATTATATGCCCTAATTCCTGCAGCTTATATCATCACTGTTTTATTAATCGTGCTGGCGGCTGCAACCGCGTGGTATAGGGGGCACACAATTGCACGACTTTTTTTACTTGCCTGGGTGGTGTATCTGATCAGCCTGGTTGCTTATAGTCTCCAGGCTATGGGACTTTTTGATGAATTGGAGTCCACAAGCAATCTGGTAATGGCCGGTTCGGCCTGTGAAGTGCTCCTGTTATCCCTGGCGCTGGCGGATCGCATCAGACAATACAGACGTGAACGGCAGCAGGCGGACGACCAGCTTCTGCTGGCTTTCAAGGAAAAGCAGGACCTGATGGAGCAACAACAGCAGGTGCTTGAATTCCGCGTATCCGAGCGCACCGAAAAGCTGCAGGAAAAGCAGAAGGAAGTCATCAAGCAGAACCGTCAGCTGTTTGATCAGCAGCAGCTTATCGAGCAGCAAAACCACCAGTTGAGCCTGTTGAATGAAAACCTGGAAAAGATAGTTGGCTCAAGAACCGGTGAGCTGAGGAAAGCAAACCTTTCGCTGCACAAGCGCAACCAGCAGTTAGAACAATTTGCCTATATCATTTCCCACAATTTACGCGGACCGGTAGCCAGTATCATTGGGCTTATTAAATTGATTGATCGTAGCAGTATAGGAAAAGGGGATAACCTGCAATACCTCAATATGCTGGATCAGTCGGCCGTGAAATTGGATGCTGTTATCACAGACCTGGGGCAGGTGCTCACCTTAGAGCAGAGCCTCGACAAACACTATCGTGATATTGATCTAACCGCCGTTGTAGAAGGCATCCTGCAGAAGTTACGGCTGCAGGTAGAGGAGGCTCAGCCAACCCTGGAGATTGATCTTAAAGTAGAAAGCCTTTACAGTCACCCGGCCTATCTGGAGAGTGTGCTTTACAACCTTATCAGCAATGCACTGAAGTACCGGAATACAGAAAAGCAATTATGGCTAAGCATCCGTTCATGGCGGCAAAATGACCAGTTTTATCTATCAGTATCAGACAATGGCCTGGGAATAGACCTGGCACAATACGGGAAAAAAATGTTCATGCTGTACCAGCGTTTCCATATTGAAAGAGAGGGCAGGGGCCTTGGGCTTTATATGGTAAAACGGCAGTTGGAATCTATGGGAGGTACTATTCAGGTAGAGAGCCAGCCGGGCGAAGGCAGTACCTTCACCCTAAGCATGCCTCTTCAAAAAGTAATGTTGCTGGAGCATTAGGGAGCAGACTGCCGCTCATTTAGCAATAGCATAAGAAAGATTTTGTATGCGGCATTGCCGCCTTCTGCTGTAGCTGCAATCAACCCCCTTTTTTTCTGCGCTCTTCCTGCTCCTTGCGTACATGCTCAATAAATTTATTGCAGAGGCCGTTGATTTCACCCGCCATATATTCGTCTCCCGTAGCTGTCAGGATGCTTTGTGCCAACCCGCCGATGCAATCTATATAAAAACGCTTCTGATCATCTACCGACATTTCCTTTGTCCAAAGGTCGATGCGCAGGGTATTATGCTGAAAGTGATCCCATACAGAAATGCTGATAGAACGGGTCTGGTTAATACCATCATCTTCTTTATCGGTGGCATCCCAATAAATTCTGTCCGGAACATTCTGGTCATCCAGCTCAATTTCAAAATGTATTCTTGATTTTTTCATGTCTTCTTAAATTGAGTGTCAAAATAAACACTTCCACGCCTGACCATCAAGTAAAATTGTGAGTTATTAGAAAGGGGTTATTTGGGGGAGCGCTACTTCAGGAGCTTATGCTTGGGAAGATATGATTCAACGAAAAGATTGATTTTACCTGCATTCTGTTCCCGCCTAAATTTATATTGTTAACACAAACTATGCCTGAGGTCCTGAGGATGTTACTGCATACAACTGATTATCTCTGGCCTACACTACGAAAATATGCTATGGAATTAAAGGATAACATTCCAACTTTCCACGCTAAAACCAGAGCAGAATGGCGTGAATGGTTAGCGCTTCACCACCAGACCAATGCTTCAGTCTGGCTTATTATCTATCATAAGAAGAGTAATATTGAAAGTATATACTATGAAGCAGCCGTGGAAGAAGCCCTTTGTTTTGGATGGATCGACAGCAAAGGCTTGAAGCGGGATGCTGAAAGCTCTTACCTGTATTTTGCTCCGCGAAACCCAAAAAGTTATTGGAGCAAACCGAACAGGGAGCGGGTAGAAAGCTTGATGGCAGAAGGTTTAATGACATCCGCTGGCATAGAAATGATTAAACTTGCCAAAAGGACCGGTACCTGGGAGGCTTTACTCGATGTAGAAAATGGGGTAATTCCTGAAGACCTGCAAAATGCCCTTGAGGCAAATGAAACAGCTTTTCAGAATTTTCAGAAGTTTCCACCGTCATCTAAAAAAATGATACTGCAATGGATCATGAGTGCAAAGAAGTCGGAAACCAGACAAAAAAGGATTGAAGAAACAGTAAACCTGGCCGGCGAAAATAAAAGGGCACATCATCCCTAATCATACTACCTAACAGCATTGGTGTTTCACATTTATACATCAGCTAATAAGCCCTACCAGCTTACGTTTCCAGCCGGAAGACTTTTTTTAAATGCCTGATAAGACTGTGGATCCAGCGGTTGCGTATCACAGCCAACTTTGGCACTTCTGGCTTCAATAGATTGTATTCTGTCTTCAGGATTTGGGTGCGTACTTAAAAAGGAGGGAACCCTGCCCTGGTCTTCCATTTCCTGTAGTTTTATAAAAAAAGATTTGGCTGCATCACATTCATAATCTGTGCCAGCCAGGTAATCTACAGAGCGGGAATCGGCTTCTCGCTCATATTCGCGGCTAAAGCTCAGGGCTGTAAGATTACCTACAATCTGTCCCATTACCTGCTCTGCTACCGAGCCTCCTTCACCGAAAGCCAGGCTCAGCAACATATTCAGACCATACATTTTCTGTAGTTGCCGTGTGCTGTGGCGCAAATCTGCATGGGCTATCTCGTGTCCCAGTACGCCTGCCAGGTCATCTTCCCTGTCCAGGTACTTGATAAGACCGGTATAAACATAAATAAAGCCACCAGGTGTGGCGAAGGCATTCATGGTAGCATCGTCGTGGATGATATAAACCTGCCAGACAAATTCATCTCGGTAATTAACCTGACCGCTCTCCAATATCTTGTCGACAATGCCATTCAAATATTCATAGCTGGTTGTATACTGCTTTGGGTTCAGGATCGGAAATTCCTGCCCCCGGCCCAGTATCTCTTCGTTTACCTGCTTGCCAAGGGCCACGTCCTGATCCGGACTAAATACATTTACATTCCGATTGCGGTCGCAACTATAAAAAAGCATGCTAAACAGCATGGCTAAGCACAGGGGAAGCGTTTTATTCATACAGGGCAATACGCAAGCACGCATTAAAAAGTTAAAGCCACTGCTGGTTAAGCAGTGGCTTTTAATTATGGTAGTAAGTTTTTGAATTGCTGGTAATCGCAGTTATCGCAAGGGGTGGAGTCACATCCTATTTCGGCGGCCATACTTTGAATGTCCGTGATCCTGTTCTCCGGGCTGGGGTGTGTACTTAGGAATTCCGGCGGTCCACCGCTGCTACCTTCTGCTTCAAGTTTCTGGAAAAAACCCGCAGCACCATCACATTCATAAGGGCTTTGTCCATTGCTCAGGTAAAGAACCGAATATTCATCCGCATCAGATTCATTTGTGCGGCTATACCGCAAATTTCCAAGGGCCTGTAATACCTGAACAATTGCACCCTGGTTTTTTCCAAGGGCAACATCCAGCAGCAGTTGCAAGCCTACCTGGTCCTGGATGGCTTTAACAGAATGCCTGCGGTCGGCATGGGCTACTTCATGGGCGAGAACACCGGCCAGATGATCTTCTGTTTCCAGGTATTTGATGAGACCGGTATATACATACACATAGCCGCCGGGAGTGGCAAAAGCATTCAGCACTTCATCGTCCTGAATGATATAAACCTTGTCGTAACCGAAACGGTCTTTATACAGTACATCTTCTGATGCTGTGATACGGTCCATCATGCCTTGCAGGTACTGGTAGGCTTGTGCATACTGTTGCTGGGGCAAAATGGGCATGCTGTCCTGCATGGTCAGGATCTCCTGGTGTACCTGGGCACCCAGTTCAATATCCTGTTCCAGCGGAAACAGCACAAAGGGTTCGTCTTTGTCACAGCTGCTGATGAAAACAGCCAGTACGGGCAATAATAAGAACAGGGAGAAGAATCGTTTTTGCATAGATGTTTAAATTTTGATTTCAGGTATGTCGCCTTCTACTATCAGTTTTCCTTCGGTAGCTTCTTTTATTTCTTCTACGCTAATACCGGGTGCACGTTCCAGTAATCGGAAGCCACCTGTGGGCAATACCTCCAGTACAGCCAGGTCTGTTACTATTTTTTTAACGCAGCGTAGGCCGGTAATTGGCAGGGTACATTCCTTTAAAAGCTTGCTGGCACCATCACGGCTGCGGTGCTGCATGGCTACAATTATATTTTCTGCAGAGGCTACGAGGTCCATGGCACCCCCCATACCTTTTACCATTTTTCCGGGAATCTTCCAGTTGGCGATATCGCCACGCTCCGATACTTCCATGGCTCCCAGGATTGTAAGATGCACATGTTTTCCGCGGATCATGCCGAAGCTCTCGGAAGAGCTAAAGATTGACGCACCCGGTAAATAAGTAACTGTTTGCTTACCGGCATTAATAAGGTCTGCGTCTACGGCATCTTCTGTGGGAAAAGGACCCATGCCAAGCAGGCCATTCTCTGACTGCAGTTCTATGTTAATGTTTTCAGGTATGTAGTTGGCTACCAGGGTAGGGATACCAATGCCCAGGTTGATGTACATGCCATCTTCAACCTCCTGGGCTATTCGTTTGGCTATGCCAATTTTATCGAGTCCTTGATTCATGGCTAAAATTTGAAAAGGTGATTTTTGGGAATTTGATGCACTGTTGCGAGAGTAAGGAAATTACTTCCGCACAGTCCGCTGTTCAATGCGTTTCTCATAATTTTTACCCTGATAGATGCGCTGAACATATATACCCGGGGTATGGATCATATTGGGATCCAGCTCACCGGCAGGCACCAGTTCTTCTACTTCTGCAATGGTAATTTTACCTGCAGCAGCCATCATCGGGTTAAAATTGCGGGCTGTTCCCTTGTAAATAAGATTACCGGCTGTATCACCTTTCCAGGCTTTCACCAGCGCAAAGTCTGCTTTCAGCCAGCTTTCCATGAGATATGTTTTTCCATCAAACTCGCGGGTCTCTTTGCCCGCTGCCACTTCCGTGCCCACACCGGCAGGGGTGAAAAATGCCGGGATTCCGGCGCCACCGGCCCGTATACGTTCTGCCAGCGTGCCCTGGGGGGTTAGTTCTACTTCCAGTTCGCCACTGAGCAACTGCCGTTCAAACTCTGCATTTTCCCCAACATAAGATGAAATCATTTTTTTCACCTGCCGGGTCTTAAGCATCAGGCCAATCCCAAAATCATCGACACCGGCGTTGTTAGAAATGCAGGTGAGATTTTTAACACCCTTTTTCAAAAGCGCACTAATGCTGTTTTCTGGAATACCACATAAGCCAAATCCTCCAAGCATCAGGGTTGCACCATCCTGAATGTCACGAATGGCTTCTTCGGCATTTTGTACTACCTTATTGATCATAAAAAATCTAGCTGTTTTTGAGAATTGAAAGTGCCTCTTCTTTGTCTCTGGAAAGCTGCAATTGCAGCTCCTGAAGGTTATTGAATTTCATTTCGTGCCGGATTTGCCGAATGAGCAAGATCTTAAGCTCCTCTCCATACAAATTCTGCTCTAGGTCCATGATATGAACTTCCTGCCGGTGTTCGTTGCCGCCAATTGTTGGCCGAACGCCTATGTTCAGCATGCCATCCCAAAGCTTTCCATTGTGGGTTACCTTCACCGCATAAACTCCGTCTGAAGGAATAAGTTTGTAAGGCTGGGGGATCTTGAGATTAGCTGTCGGGAAGCCAAGGCTTCGGCCAATTTTATCACCAGGTACTACCTCTCCGCAAAAACTGTAGGGCCTGCCCAGGTAAGAAGCTGCAATTTCCACCTTGCCTTCGGAAAGGGCATTGCGGATCAGGGTAGAGCTTACACCAATGTGATCAATGTCCTGGCGGGGTATTTCTTCTACCTCAAAACCATATTGATCCTTGTGGGCCATTAGATGTTCAAAGCTTCCCTCGCGGTTACGGCCAAAACGATGATCATAGCCAATGACCAGTTTTCTGGTGCCAATGGCATCAATAAGCACCTGCTGTATAAATTCCTGGGAGCTAAGCCGGGAAAATTGTGGGGTGAAAGGAATTTTGATCAGGTGTTGTACACCATAAGAAGCCAGCAGCTCTGCTTTTTCTTCAAAAGTAGAGAGTAGTTTCAGGTCCTGACTGTCTTCATGGAGTACCAGACGGGGGTGGGGCCAATAGGTAATTAATACAGACTCCCCACCGCTTTGCTGTGCTGCATCGATGAGCCTTTTCAGGATCTTCTGGTGCCCAATATGTACGCCATCGAAGGTGCCGCTGGTAACTACGGCATATGAAAGGCGCTCAAGATCGTGCAACCCTTCATAGATCTTCATGCTTTGCCTCTTTAAGTGATGCTAACAGCGCAAGGGGATCTACGGCATTGTCAACATGTTTGTCGCCAATACGGGTACGCCTTAAGGCAGCCAGATGAGCACCCGTTCCAAGCATTTGTCCGAAATCATGGGCCAGGCTGCGAATGTAGGTTCCTTTGGAGCAAACTATCCTTACGTATACATCTGGCAGGGCAAAACCGGTGATCTCGAAAGAATACACTTGTACAGGTCTGGGTTCCAGCTTTACCTCCTTACCGGCACGTGCGCTTTTATAAGCACGTTTTCCATCTATTTTAATTGCAGAATGCGCTGGGGGCAGTTGTGCAAGGGCGCCCGTAAGCCGGGCCGCTGTGTCTAGTAATTGCGCTTCTGTTATATGTGCAAAGGGTGCTTCGTTATCAAATGGAGTTTCCAGATCGTAAGAAGGGGTCGTTTTGCCCAAAGAAATGGTGCCGGTATATTCCTTCTCCCAGCCTTGAAAAGTATCGATCTGCTTGGTCATTTTACCGGTGCAGATGATAAGCAGCCCTGTGGCCAGAGGATCCAGGGTACCGGCATGACCGATCTTTTTCATCTTTAAGCCCCAACGAAGCTTGTTTACCACATCAAATGAGGTCCACTGATAGGGTTTGTCCAGGAGCAGCACTTCGCCATCTGCGAAATTGTAATCGGTTTTCCTCATAAAGTGCTTTCAGCGGTCAGTTTTTAAAATGCACTGCCAGCACATAAAAATACGCCATTAGCAGAACATTGACCAGTGTATGTAAGTATTAGCTACTGTTATTCGGCCTGTTTTTGCTTTCTGGGATTATAAAGAATAGCGAAGATCTCGAAAATGAATCCAGCCATTACTACAATGGGACCCAGCGTAAGCCCCATAAAGCCAAAGCCATGGGGCTGTGTGTCCAGGCTCATGATCACAAACCCGATGATCAGGATCAGGATACCTGCCAGCATCAGCATGTAATTGCTTTTTTTGAAAGGAAGGAGATGATAATTTTTTTCCATATTAATATAATTCGTCCAGAGACATTCTTAAATATTTGTTCATAGCGCGTAGTGTACTGAACCAGCCAATAAAGCCTCCAGCCACTACCAGTACTCCAAAAACGATGATCGCATTTTGCCAGTCGGCCAGCATCTCCAGGTCTTCTACCCGTGTGTATGCCCACTGCAGTAACAGGTAAAGCAAGGCTGATGCGATGATTCCTGCCATAAGGCCATGCATAAAGGCACGAACCAGAAATGGCCTACGGATAAAACGACTCGTAGCACCAACTAATTGCATACTACGGATGAGGAAGCGTTGCGAAAATAAGGCAAGCTTAATTGTATTGTTGATGAGTACGATTACAACTATTAACAGCAGGCTGGCAAAGCCGAGCAGTATGAGACCAATTTTTGCCAGGTTTTCATTGAGCTCTTCTACCAGGCTTCTGACATACGTCACTTCGAAAACACCAGATATTTTCTGTATATCCGCAGAAACATTTTCAAGGCTGTCGGTTTGGTAATAGTCAGGTTTTAATTTCAGTACATAGGAATCCCGCAAGGGGTTATCACCCAGCAGCGCAATTTCCTCTTCTGGGTTGTCCAGAAAATCTTCTGCAGCTTCGGCTTTGCTGATAAATCGTAGCTGTGCTTTCTTATCTTTCTCTGCAGTATAAGCTTTGGCTGCCAGGGTTCTGCTAATTTTTATACGGTTGGCTTCAGAGAGTTCCTGGTCCAGGTAGACCTGTACCTCCAGATTTTCCCGGATGATGTCTTGTAAACGGTTAGCATGCAGCAGCAGCATAGCAAAAAGTCCCAGCACAAAAAGCGCCATGCTAATGCTGAAAAGCACACTGACAAATGGATAGCTGCCCAGCTTCTTTTTGCGGATTTTCCGTTTTTTGGTTACATCTGCCATACTGCGGGCATTGGGTATTGATTAGCCGGCAAATTAATGTTTTGGCGGTAAAAACAAAAACAGCCGGACGAATGCCCGGCTGCCTGAAAGATCTGAAAACAATCTTATGGATTGATTTTTTGATTTCTGGTAATGTTCAGTTCTCTGATAAGCTTTTCGTTGGCGAGCTTGCGAAGCTTGGTTAATTTCTGCTGGTTGTTCTTCAGACCATAATAGTTACGTTCGAAGTACAGAAAATAACTGGTACTGCCGTCGGTATTGATTTCCAGAATTTCATATGGTTTGTTCTTGAAATCACCATAAATAAAGAGCTTACTGTCGTAGAACTGGTAGTGGAAATCCCATCTCTCGTGTAACTGAGCTGTTACCTCTATGGTTTGGGTTGAGAATTCTCGGTTACGGGCCATAGCGTCTACCGGAACTTCAGCAGGCTGTTGGGCACCGTTGATTTCCTTTTCGCTGAAATCGCTCAGCACCTGAGGTTTCTGTACCTGTACCTGCGGACGGGCAACTTCCTCAGCAGCATCAGCTGTATCATTTGCTTTAAGCTCATTTGCTTCCCTGATGCTGGCTGTCTGGCTTGCAGCAGGAGCAGCAACAGGCTTTTCTGCTGCAGGAGTAGGAATAACAGCCGTGCTGGAGTTCTCTGGAATATTATTTATAGGATAGGCAGCTGCTTCAGGTTTAGCGGGTACGGCCAGGGCCAGGCCCTGGTCAGTGGCTGGCAGTTCTATGAGGCCAACGGGCAGTTCTGCATCATCTAATGCTTCGCTATTCAGGTAAAAGTAAGTACCAACACCCAGCAAGCCTACAAGGGCTACACCAGCTGCTATTTTTAATCCAATGGCTGTGCTAAATCCGCCAGCACCAACTTCAATACTATCGAGTCGGTTTTTTAGCTCCATCCGGCGCTCTGCCTGTAGGGCATGCACAATATCCTGTTGCAGCAGCATATCATCCTTCAGGTGGCTGTCAGCGGCAAACTGAGCATCCATTGCAGACTTTTCATCGGCCGAGAGCTTTCCCAGCAGATATTTGTCCAGGTTGTCGTTGTAGGGTGTGTTTTCGATCATTGCTAATCCATGAAGTCGCTTTTGCTGTACTTACTGCGCACAAGCTCATCGAGCTTCTTCTTACACTTATATTTTTTTGTCTTGGCGGTATCTGTGTTGGCGAACCCAAGCTTTTCAGCAATGAGTTCCATCGATAAACCGTCAAAATAATAGTAAGTTAATACTTTTTTACACGTTGATCCCAGCTCAGCCACACAATTGCGGATAATCTGTATTCGCTCCTTGCTATCTTCCCCCATGTATTCTTCGCTGTCTTTAGCTTCGTGCACAAGTTTGCTTTTACGATCAAACTCTTTGCGCCAAAGATTCTGACAGATGCTGTACAGGTAAGTACTGATTTTAGAAGTGAGAATAAGATTACCACTGGCAGCTTTTTGCCAGAACACGATCAGGGCATCCTGAAAAACATCTTTGGCTTCCTGCTCATTGCCGCCGTGAGAGGTGACCATATGGGTCATCATGCGATAGTGTTTCTTATAAAGAAAATCTAACGCTTTCTCATCGCCGCGTGCAATACGTTCCAGGACCTCACTGTCTTTCATCTAGCTCGCTGCTTGTTAATACATTTTGTTGTCTAGAAGTAACCCACCAAAGGTGGAAATTAATAATAAAAAACCTACATGGTTCCGAAAGGAAAAATTCTTCTAAAAATCCAATGGCAGAACACGGTTGGGCAATACACCAAATACCTTTTCACCTTCCTTAGGTTTAATTTTGTAAAATCCGGTAAATTTTCCAAAAGCAGGCAGGATCGCATAATGTAAGCCAAAGAAAAAACAGGGGAGGGTTAGCTGCTGGCGACCAGCGCCTGTAAGCTGTATAGCAGGGTGCACGTGTCCGCAAAGCTGGTAATGGTGCTCCTGCTCCTGACCCAAAGCAGGCGGATGATGCGTAAGTAAAAAAGGTGAAATGAGCATATTCTCCTCCTTAATTTGCAGTTGGCTACCTTCATAAATGCCCTTTGGCAAAATATCATGATTGCCTTTTACCAGAATAAAATTGACCTCCGGATAATGACTCATCCATTCTTCAAGCTGTTCCCACTCTGTATTATAGCCACTATGGAACAGATCGCCCAGAAATATTACCTCTGTTGGTAGCCATGTCTGTACTAAATATTCTAACACCTGCAGATCGTCGCGATGAACCTGGCCGGAAATAGGGATGCCTGCCTTTCTGAAATGCCCGGCTTTTCCTAAATGAAGGTCGGCCATTAGCAGGGTTCTTTTCTCCTGCCAAAGGATAGCTTTCTGCGGCAGGAGTAGTAAATGTTGGCCTGCAAGCTTCAGGCAGGCATAGGATAAGTTTGCTACTCTATCAATGTTCATGTGCTTAAGGAACAAAGATTAACCAGGCCGGGTTCGATAGCTAACCGCCATTTGTGCCTAAAAATGGCCTGGTCTTTGTAGTATGTATGCAGAAGAATTATTATTTTACTTCGCAATCAAAAAAGCTTAAATGAAAAACCTGTTCAAAACATTAGCGGTCGTAACTGTTATGCTGCTGGCCGGCCTCACTGCTCAGGCGCAAACAAACGCAGATGACATTCTGGGGATCTGGTGGAATGCCGAGAAAACTTCTAAAATTGAAGTCTACAAACAGAGTGGTAAATATTTTGGCAAGATCATTCACCTGGAAGAACCCAACAATGAACAGGGTAAGCCAAAGGTAGACAAAGATAATCCTGATGCAAAGCTACGTAACCGGCCTTTGCTGGGACTGGTAATACTGAATGATCTCGCCTATGACGAAGATGGCGAGTATGAGGACGGGCAGATCTACGATCCAAAAAGTGGGAAGACTTATTCTGCAAATGCGGAGTTGGTTAATAAAAACCAGCTAGACCTGAGAGGGTATGTAGGTATTTCGCTTATTGGCAGAACCTCTACCTGGACCAGAGCAACAAAATAAAATTACTTTCGGCCTTACTCATATGATATGATTAAGGCAACAGATTAAACATAAATCATCCCGAATGTAGATTGCGGGGTGAAAAGGTGAAAAAAAGGCCTGGATATTTTCCAAGCCTTTTTTTATATAGCTCGTCATGGCAGGTAGTGTTGACGAATCGGACTACCGATGTGGAGGCAGCCCCATGGCAATCTGGTATCTATGTAGTGTGTTTCAAAATGCTGCACAGTTCCACTAGGCATTCTTACTGGAGGAGTTCCACTTCGGCTACATTTTGCAGCACTGGGATGTGTAGGCTCGCAAGGAAGCTACTAGATAATATAAACGTTTCAGCAAACGCCTGAGGCATTTTATTCAAGCTATGATGAGTCTACATTCGGGATGATTCAGGGTTTATTACAGGAAGCCATGATTTTCTGCCCATGTTTCCAGTTGTAGTTGCATTTTGGCAACGCGTGTTTCCAGGTCTTCGCTGCTGATGTGCTCCCGCAACCGGTCTACCAGGATTGGGAAAGCAAAAGGTGTTGGTTTAGGTGGATGGGTCAGGAGAATTTCCTGCTTGTTAATGCGTTCCAGCGTTTTAAAGAAACGATCCTGTTCCAGCTGCTGATGAAAAACCTCCTGGGTTGCCTGCTGCAAGAGCAGGTTTTGTGCATCATACTCCCGCAATACATCATATAATATACCGCTGGAAGCCTGCAGGTGTTTATTGGAAATGGGTTTACCCGGGTAACCTGTAAATACAAGCCCTGCGATGCTGCTTATTTCCCGAAATCGCCGACGGGCCATTTCTGTGCTGTTCGTACTTTTCTGAACATCATCCAGTAAATTCTCTGTGCTGAACAGATCCTCGGCCAGTGCTTCTTCTAAAGGAATGGGCACATCAGAAAGAAGCTCAAAACCATAATCGTTCATGGCCAGGCTAAAGGTGATCGGCTGTAGCAGTGAAATCCGGTAAGCCGTCAGCGCAGCTAACAGTTCATGAACGCTTCTGCCTTCAAAAGGATAAAAAACTGCATGATAGCCCTCGCGGCTGCGGAAGTGCTCAATCAGCAGCTGGTGCTGCCGGGGTATTTGTGACCAGCGGCTTTGCATGCCAAAAATTGGCTCCAGTGCGCTTACCTCTGGTGTGTTGTTTGTTCCCATGGAAGCTTCATCAACCATTTCCCGCAGGAGTGCACTTAAAGTAGAAGATAAGGACAGGCGACTTCCGGTCCACCGCGGCACGACCCCTTTTGTGCTCTTGCTTTTCCGCACCAGTACGGTCAGGTCTTTAATCTGCTCAAACTTTAAGGGTCTGCCGGCAAACCAGAATACATCTCCTTTATTGAGGCGGGAAACAAAGCTCTCTTCTATCTGACCAATATAACCGCCACCAATATATTTAATGCGCAGGGCAGGTTCACTTACAATAGTGCCCATAGAAAGCCTGTGACGCATGGCTATTTTTTTACTTACTACCCGATAAATGCCGGCCTCGTCAATACTGACTTTGTTATATTCTTCGTACTGGTCCAGTGTGCTGCCGCCGGTAGTGATGAACTCCAATGCCCATTGCCAGTCTTCGGGACTGAGGTCCTGGTAGCTCCAGCTCCCTTTCACTTCTTCATACAGCTCTGCGGCACTAAAGCCTTCACCTACTGCCATGGTGACCATGTACTGTACCAGTACGTCCATGGGTTGCCGCAGGGGGTAGCGGCTCTCGCAAATGCCCTGCTCCAGGGCTTTTTTAAGCGCAGCTGCCTCCAGTAGTTCAAGTGCATGGGTTGGTAAAAAGTAAATTTTACTAATGGCACCTGGCTGATGTCCGCTTCTGCCCGCCCGCTGCATAAAGCGTGCAATGCCTTTGGGGCTGCCTACCTGAATTACCGTCTGCACAGGTTTAAAGTCTACCCCCAGGTCTAGGCTGGAGGTGCAGATGACCAGTTTAAGCCTGCCTTCGTGCAGCGCATTTTCTACCCAGTCCCGTACTTCCCGATCCAGAGAGCCATGATGGAGTGCTACCAGGCCCGCCAGTTGTGGGGCAAACTCCATAAGTTCCTGGTACCAGAGCTCGGTGCTGCCACGGGTATTGGTAAAGAGCAGGGTAGAGGTACTATTCTCTATAATGGGAATGATCTCTGCCATTAATTTTATACCCAAATGGCCCGCCCAGGGGAATGTTTCTACCGTTTCTGGGATAATTGAGGCGATCTCAATAAGCTTGTCGATCTGCGCGCGTACAATGTGTGCCTGAGGTGCGTCTTTACCAACCAGAATCTGCAGAGCCTGCTCCATATTGCCTATTGTAGCACTAATGCCCCAGATTTTAGGTTTGAGGGTGTTGATCTTGCGCAGGCGCGTTATGGCCAGTTCTGTCTGCACCCCTCGCTTACTGCCCAGCAGTTCGTGCCATTCGTCTACCACCAGGCAACGGAAGCGCCTGAATAGCTGGCTGCTGTTTTTTTGGCTCAGTAGCAGGTGCAGGCTTTCAGGTGTTGTAATGATGCATTCCGGTGTATTGCGCAGCTGCTTTTGTCGTTCGCTG
>JASLAE010000404.1 GCA_030147305.1 Cesiribacter sp. | reverse complement strand
AAGTTAAGGATGGCGGCAGGCAGTATGCGTTCAAAATCTATGCCTGAGGCAGAATCCAGATTAAGCTGGTTAAAATTCAGCAGCGCGAGAATGGTGAAGCCCACAATCATCAGGTAACGCGTAGGCACCAGCACCACCGATACAAAGCCGCTCATTTTGGCTGCATCCTGTGGCGAGCGGGTAGAAAGGATCTTCTGCATATCGTAGTTAGGCGTAGGACCCGCCAAACTGGCCAGCACTCCTTTAAAGAGCATCAGCGAAAAGAACACACTAAAGAAGGAGTAGCCATCTTCCTGGATCTTAGCGTTTACATCATCGATAATGCCTGTCCAGTCCATATTAAGTGTTGCTCCGAAAAAGGGCGTGTACCACTCTTCGGGAACATTAAGCGCCGCAGTATCCAGGTTATTGATGGCCATAACGCCTATGGCAATGGCACCGACCGTCATGATGGCATACTGCAGCACATCTGCCCAGACTATGCTTGCCATACCGCCCAGAATGGAATAAAACACCGCAAAAGAGGTGAAGAGGAGGCCATAGAAATGCGGCACAAACTCCGGCGAAATGGTAAAAGGCAGATAGGGTTGCACCACAGACCAGGGCACAAAAATTTCTACAAACTTGCCCAGCCCGATAAAGCCATAGGCCAGAAAACCAAGACAGCTGAGCAGCGCAAATACCACCACAATGGTGTGCGATTTATTAGCGTCTTTTCCTCTGCCAAAGCGGGTGAGCATCCATTCGGCACCGGTGGTCACGTTAGAACGCCGCAGCCAGGCTGCCAGGAATATCATCAGGAAAATCTGGTTGAAGGAAGGCCAAAGCCAGGGAATCCAAATGCTCTTGAAGCCATAGACAAAGGCCAGCATCACCATCCACATGGTCCCGGAAATATCGAACATCCCCGAGGCATTGGATACCCCCAGCGCATACCAGGGCAAGGTATGGCCACCCAGCAGATAAGCTTCCTTATTACCCTGCGCCCTTTTTTGCATGAACAACCCAATAGAAGCAATAGCTACCAGGTAAAGGACAATGATACCGACATCGATTGCAGATAAATTCATTCGGTTGCTATTGAGTGGTACTTGCGGTTAACATCAGTTGGCCTCAGGCCGCTAGTCTGCAGTGACTGGCGCCGGTTTATAAATATTTTCTGCTGCTACTTTATGCTGAAACAGGACATGGGGCAGCTGGTGAAATGCTTTAAAGTCTGCTGCACTGCCATGGCCCGGGTAAGGTGCATAATAATGATCGGGACGACCATTGCGCCAGACCAGCACATAAGCCAGGCCTGCATCTTCTACAACTGGCAGCAGGGTTTTCGTCCACCAATCAGTGATGGGTACCTGTTCCAGCCCGGTTTCGGAAAGCGCAATTACCTTGTTCTTCTCCTTTCCCATCTCACGCAGCAGCTCAACCATGTTGCGTGCTTCCTGCACAAAGTTATCGACACTATCGGCCGGATTGGGCCGGTGGTAAATATCAAAGCCCAAGATGTCTACATATTCATCGCCCGGGTAGCGTTCCAGGTAGTCTTCTTTGGAGACAAAGCGGTCGGTAGAGTAGGCATACAACACATTATGTACCTTCTTTTTACGCAGGTAATCTACCGTAAAGCGCCAGAGTTCCTTGTACTCGTCTACAGAGCTGTGCCCGCGCCCCCACCAGAACCAGCTTCCGGTATGCTCGTGGTATGGCCGAAATACTACAGGTATAGCTTCGCCGTCTGGCCCTTTCAGGCTTTTAAAGAACGTGGCAAGCCTGTCCAGCCATTCTTTATAAGCCTTCAGATTTTTACGCTTTGCAAACAGGTGCTGTATGGTAGAATCGTGATGGGCCCAGGTGTCTTTAGCGGGGTCCAGCGGGTTATTGGGATGCCAGCTAAAGGTATTGAGCCCCCCCTGTGCGTACACCTGCTGAGCAAATTTACGCATGGCCTCAAAGGGCACACTATCCAGGTTAACCGAACGCCCCAGCTCCAGATGTCCCAAATCCCAGCCAACTACCGCCGGATACTCGCCTACAACTGCTTTTATATCGGACCGACCGGGCTGATATTTCCAGCCTATGCCATAAGCCAGGTCATCCTGATGGCCGAACATAATGCCCTTGTCTGCAATCCTTTGCAGGTTGAGGTATAGATTTTTAGTTTCCCGGGTGGCTTTTTTATCGATTGGCAGGGTCTGCGCCTGCACTACCTGCAGCAGCAAAATCTGGCAAATACACATAAATGCAAACTTGAGCATAGCTTTTCTCAGATTATCCATCCAGGACAGAATGGGTACACCAACATTGCTTTATCCAACTACTTTAGCCTTATTTCACTGCAGCTGGTATACGGCATTTTTAAAAAAGAAAGGGATAAATGCGCAGCAGATACAATACTGTTTGGCGCTCCCTTTCCTTTATAACCAATCAACTATAGTATATGTCAAATATACCAACAGATTAAATATGCGCCATAATACTATTTTATCAATTCATTGACTACATTATTCTTATCTTGCTTTATAACTGCTCAGTATTGTATTCCTATTGGTTTATTAATACAGCAACAATGATGTTGCAAGCAGGCAACAATCTAGTTTTTAGGCCATTCTTTCCATATTATTTTAGAAAAATTAGCGAAATTAATTTCGCAGCACACTAGTACTTATTTAACAGATTCTCTATGGAAAACCATTTGAGTAATATATACAGAGAAATTACGCCACTAAACCCAAACGATTGCTTTACTTTTTTTAACCGTGTAAAGAAGGAGTTCAATTTTCCGCTGCATACACACGAGGAATTTGAGCTGAACTTCATCAGCAATGCCAGTGGCGCCAAACGTATTGTTGGCGATAATATTGAAGTGATCGGTGATCTGGAACTGGTATTGATAGGCAGCAATCTACCGCATGGATGGTTTACACACGAATGCTGCAGCTCCATGATTCATGAAATTACCATACAGTTTCACCGCGATCTGTTCGATGAAAAATTTCTGCGCCGTAATCAGCTTAGCCACATCCGCAGCCTGCTGGAAAGGTCTGCCAAAGGCATTGCTTTTTCCCCCAAAACCACTGCCGCATTTAAGCCCCGCCTCGAGCTGCTGATCACCAAAAGTGGTTTCGATTCTGTGCTGGAGCTCATGTCTATTCTGCATGATCTTTCGCTTTCCCGCGCTATGCACACTCTTTCTAATATCTCCTTTTCAAAAGACCAGTTTAGCTACAACAGCCGGCGCATAGAAAAAGTATTTGAGTTTATGCAGCTGCATTATGATAAAGATATTTCGCTGGCCGATGTGGCCAGAGTGGTGAGCATGCCGGAGGTTTCCTTTAGCCGCTTTATTAAAAAACGCACCGGCAGAACGTTTGTTGACAGCCTGAATGAGATCCGACTGGGCCATGCTTCGCGCCTGTTAATTGACACCACCCAAACAGTTGCCGAGATTTCTTTTAAGTGTGGCTTTAACAACCTTTCTTATTTCAACAGGATATTCAAGAAAAAGAATGGCTGTACCCCTACCGAATTCCGCCAGAACTACTCCGGCTCAAAGGTTTTTATTTAGTTTTCTTCTTATTTGGCTCTCCCGGCAAGGGCAGGCTATGCTATTTACATATTACATAGCGCGTTCACCTGGCTGACTGGAGGTTTCCTGTGCGTAGACCAACGGTTGCTCCTTTGCCACCAGCCTGCATTGGTAATAGCGCAGGTTATTGTGCTTTAGCCCGGCCACTTTTGTTCCATTGGGTTTTGTATAGCCTTGAATAACCCTTTTATTGCGCTCATAGCAAACAGCTTCGGCAATATTGTTCTCGTTATTTGTTACCAGCATACACGCACGATTGCCACCATCAATGGCATTTAGCTCCATTACGGCATGCAGGGTAGTGCCCGAACCAGCCATAAAATCCAGGACTATGCCCGATTTCATGGGGTGGAATGAGAGCAGGTATCTGATCAGACTAACCGGCTTGGGATAGCTGAAGCCCAAAATGCCCATGTCGGCCAGGGCTGCCTTTGCTTCTTCATTGGTTAATACCTCCACTCGCCGGTCTATGAGGTTTTTGGGCGCACCGGCATCATATTCCTGCTTTTCGTAAGAAGGCGACAGCACCTTAGACCGAATAGATACTTTTGTGCCCTGTGCCAGCTCGGACAGCAGTTTTTCCTGGTTCCATTTAAACTTGGCCGTGAGTTTTACCGGCGACACAAAAAAGCCCTGCTTTACTACTGCATCTTCCTCCAGTGTAATACTATAATGCCGGGTACCGTATCGGCCTTTGGGCAATGCTCCATCGGGCAAAGCTGTATCTACCACCTGGGGCGGGAATACCAGTGTTTTGAGCGTATTGGTCTGGTTAAGTAATCCATTGCTCGACGGGCTTTTGGACTGATATCCTTTGAAAGCAGGCGTTTTTTTACTTTTCTGATAGGCCAGCACATACTCTACTACTTTCAAGGACTTTCTGGAGAGTCTGGCAGGAGTTTCGGTACGTACCCAGCTAAAAATATCTATGAAATTCTGCTCTCCGAACAGCTCGTCGGCAAGTAGTTTCAGAGGCGCCAGTTCGCTGTCATCAATGGAGATAAAAATTGCGCCGTCTTCTTTCAGCAAGCTCCTGGCAAGGGCCAGACGTTTATGCATAAAAGAAAGCCATACACTGTGCCGGTAGGCATCGTCAGGGTCTGCGTAATGGTCTTTATAGCTAAATTCCTTATTACCTGTATTATAAGGCGGGTCGATATAGATAAGATCTACCTTGCCGGCATGGGTAGCAAGCAGGGCAGAGAGTGCATGTAGATTGTCGCCTTCTATAAGTACATGGTTTGGGCATACTTCCGGTGCATTGCCGTTAAGAATAGCAAGACTTTCTACCTCATGCAAAACAGGCACCTGGCCCACCATTGCCAATTCGGCCTCATCGGGTTTGTCTTCCCACACCAACCCCCATTTTTTTGTACCGCTGATGGCACTGAACAAAAAGGCTTTCTCTGCCTCGCTAAATTCCTTTTGCTGATATATTTTTTTCAGTAGTTCTTCTTTGTTCATACAGCTAGTCCTTCTTCTGCACCTGTGGTGGCTTTTCTCTAGAGAATCAGATCAAGATTTTTGTTGAGTGCGCCCCAGGGAAACTCATGGTTGGGCGTAAGATACGAATAGCCGGCAAAGGAATTCCTGTTCACTACCGGATAGTTGCTGATTCGTTCGCCCCTGATCCAGCCATAGAAACCTACCTGCTGCAGGGCCAGGTCTACCCAGCCAATCACCACAAAGTCTTTTGCTGCCGGCCTTTGCTCCTGCGGATACCCATAGGTCCAGGAATCGCCGGGCAGCCGCGGGGTGGTTTTCCTGGCCACCTTTACATCTACCTTTTTATCCCTGATGAGAAAATCGAACGCATCGGTACGGCTGCTGGCAAAGTCTGTGGCATCCAACTGGTATGGAATACCCTTCTGCAGGAGCAGGCGCTCAAAAGACAATTCGCCAATACAACCCAGCCTGGCTTTTTCCAGGCGTTGCTGGTAAGAAAGCTTAAAGCGGGAATACAGACCCTGCTCTACCATCTTTTTAGCCCGCCAACCTGCCAACTGCATTATTTCTTTAAAATTTACCTCTACCAGCAGCATAGGCACAACCCTTCATAACTTGCTTAAATTTCCCCTATTTATAAAAGGGTAATAAAGCCTAAAAGGTTATCAGCCTGTTATGTTCACCGCTAGTAAGGGTGCCGGTAGCTGGTTAATGCGATTCCTTGTCCATACCATTCTCCATCGAAACTGCCGCTTTTACCGCTGCCTGGCCTTCCAGGTAAAGCGTGCGGGTTGGGAAGGCAAATGCAACTTCCAACTTCTGGAATTCCTCATAGATCCGCAGGTTTATGGCCTGCTGAATGTCCATATAGGTGTTGTAATCGGCACTAAGCACAAAATACACCACTTCGTAGGCCAGGCTGGATTCGTCGTAACTTTTAAAATGCGCGCGATCGAAGCGTACCAGCTCCTGCTCCTCCACAATGCTTTTCAGTACTGAGGGTAATTGTTGAAGCTTTTCCAGGGGCGTGTCGTAGGTAACGCTCAATTTAAAGAGTATCCTGCGCTGATGCATGCGCTTAAAGTTATGGATGCGCGAGCTGGTCAGATCGCTATTGGCAAACACCAGCTGTTCGCCTGACAGGGTTCGGATACGGGTGGTTTTAACGCCAATATGCTCGATAACGCCATTTTTATCATCCACTACCACAAAATCTCCTACCTCAAAAGGCCGGTCGAAAAAGATCACAAAATAATTGAACAAGTCGCCCAGAATATTTTGTGCTGCCAGCGCAATGGCAATACCGCCAATTCCCAGACCGGCAATAACGGTTGTAAGGTCGTAGCCCAGGTTATCGAAGAGGAAAGCCAGTCCCATGAACCAGAGCAGTATATTGATGATCAGCTTAATGCCACCAATCTGGCTGAGGTTTTCTTCTCCGTGGTGCCTTCTTCTCAGATATGCCGTTAGTAGCAGCACCAGCGTATGGGCCACAAACTGAATAACCAGCACCGTAACCACAACCGTAGTGGCTATGGCAATGATGTGGGAAACCTTTGGTGTGAGCACCAGATAATGCAGGCCCGTATAAATGGCTAATGCATAGAGAACAGGGATACCAAACCGGTCGAAACTAATAACCACAAAGTTATCGAAGCTGGTTTCGGTACCTTCTGCCCATTTTTTTATCCGGCTAAGGATCAGGCGGCGAAAGGATTTAATCAGCAGCAGTATGCCGACTGTAATCCCAAAAGCAATAAAGTAATCCTGAACAGTATTTAGATAGAATGTTCTCTCCAGTACTTCATTCATGACTATCACTAAATGTGTTTAAAAAATGCAATATACAAACAGCAATTGGCTATCGTATTTCTGATGGTACAACCTCAGGCAATACTTACAAATTTAGCCCTACGCATCTTTCTAAAGCTTGTTCAGTGTTGCGCATAAATTTTTAGCGCAGGGATTACATTTTTTATAATCAAATATTGGCCTGGTTGAGATGCTGCCCGGGTGAAGCTTCCGACTCTTTATCCACCCTGATGGCATGGCCGGTTACCCTAAGTATGAATAGCCTTGTATCATGGTTTCAGCTCCTACCTGAAGACCAGGACAGGCTGAAGTCTTTTCCATTATCCACATGCTGCACTGCTCCAGGTGCTACACATAGCAGGAAATCTGCACTTAAAGTTAACCGGACGGTAACCATAAAACTCAAGGTCTTTGTGCTTAATCCAGCTTGTATAAAGTTCTTTCCATTTCTGATTATCTGCCGCTGGCTAGCAGAAAGCTGACACCAGGTGCTTTAGCAGCACTGAAAGCATTTGCTACTGAATTAGAGTCTGAAGGATTTTAAGTTTGGAAATTCCTGATCTGTTCAGGACTGGGTACTGCTTTTTTACGCCTGCTGCGGACGGGCTGAAGCCGTATCACGATTGATAAAATGTTCAACGATCCCTTTTATTTTGGTTTCGGTTAAGGGCTTTATAAGAAAATCGAAGATATTATATGCTTTTGACCTTTCCAGATCCCTGGGATTAATCGTGGTGGTGAGCACTACAATACGGTCATTGATTAGCCAAGCAGTATTTTCAGATGCCTGTAGTGTTTCAAGCACATCAAAACCATTGACCAGGGGCATGTCCAGGTCCAGCAAGATCAGATCCGGGAAGTTGGTACCAGCGTCGGCAGCCTCTGCACAACATTGCTGCAGATAATCCAAAGCAGATTTCCCGTCAGAAATACATTCTATGGTCCCTACCAAGTCTGTTCTTTCCAGCATAGCCTGCGTAAGCCAGCTGCTGATGTTGTCATCATCTATTAATAGTACGCTTCTTAGCTTTTTCATGTAAACATTACTCCTGAGATACTGTAAGCTTGGTTGTAGTGACCGCAATAAATTGCTTTATAAAACCTTGGGCACGGCACTGTTGCTAGGCAAATCATAAGGGATCGCTTTTTTTTACGGATATTTTAACTGAAAAGATGAGTACGGAGGGAAATATTTAGAGAAAGCTCCCCTAGAGCCGCCTGCTTCTTTCCCTGAATAGAGTAAGGAACCAGAGGCTGTAATTGCAGCTAAAGGGCCAGGCCATCAGGGTGGTTTTAACAGTTTCGCTACAACATCAGCAAGCTTTTGTCTTATAGCAATGAGCATGTGCCGGGAGTAAAAGCAAAGCGCTTCGCTGCCAGCCATACCGTAAACCTGGCAGAACGGAGGGTCTTAATAGCAGATAAAGCAAAGCCTGCAGCAGGAAGGGGAAACCCTGCTGGAGCACAGTAAGAAGTTTGGCTTTAGCACCAAAGCAGTACGCAGGCACGATGGCATTAAGGGAAACAATGCAATAGTGGTCATGAAATGATCTAACCGGGCCACTATCTGGCCGGCTTCCGGTGGAACTACGAGCCTGACGCCTGGCATTCAGGATGAATAACCTGATGAAAGACACGTATACCAATGCCGTTCACCTATCGCACTACCCGCAGAACAAGCACTTTCTTGAAGTTACCGACGCTCAATCAAGTATAATTTTGAAAAACCTGGTTTCATTTTGCAGTACGATCTTCAGGATGTATATACCCGGATATTGATTTTCACTGATGACTTTAGTTCCTGAAGCGCTGGGCAACAATTTTACGGGATAAGACTTTCCTGCGGAAGTAATGAGATAAACGTTCTTTATTTTATCTGATGGATGCTCAATCCAAAACTCCCCTGCTGTTGCTGGATTTGGGTATACTTTGATTTGCGTTTGGGCAGGTTCTTCTATGGCGGTAGGTGATTCTTCCTGCCACAGGGTTTTCAGCAGAAGGATCTCATCCGGGTTGAGCGCTTCACTGTAGATTCTCACTTCATCCAGCACACCTTTTAGGTAAAACTGGGTCTCATCCAGGCTTTTCTGTCCGAAGGTAATGGCCTTGTCTGTTGTCATGATCAGGCCGCTATGCGCAAGATAGGTGTCTAATTGTCCATCCAGGTACAGCTCCATGGAATAGCCGGTATAGACAACCGTTACGTGTACGTACGCATGGAGCACCAAAGGTGCGGTACTGTCCAGGTCCCGGGTGCCAGCATCAGTTTTAACAGTCCAGCGCAATCTGCCTTCCGGCGTTATCGAGACTTTCCAGCGTTCTTCCCAACTGCCATGTGAAAGTATGAAAGCCTCATGATCTGTAGCACCGGGCGCTATCCAAAATGAAAGCGTGGCAGCCTCCTGAAAATTAAATGCAGGGCTGTTGTCGATATAGATAACATCTTCTGCATTTGTGAAGCCATAAGCGAAAGCAGGCAGCCCCAGGGCATCAGCAGCCTCTGTTGTTCCGCTAATGCTGGCGTGGTAAGCATTGCCACTATAATCGTCTGCATTGAGATTCAGGGGGTAATAAGCCAGCGGTTCTTTGGATGCCCCGCCCCCTTCTTTTACCAGGACTTGAATTGTTGCTTCTGCTGTCTGATCATATGCATTCGTTACCAGGCAACTAATAGTATAAAGTCCCTCAACAGCAGGGGTTGTCCAGATCAGGAGCGAATCTTCCTGTACAAAGGTCCCCTCAGCAACCGTCCATGCATAGGAGAATTTTTCTGTCCCGGCCTGCTCAACATTACAGATAATTCTCGCTGTGCTGCCTGCATAATAGAATTTCTGATCGGGTGTCAGGGCTGTGATGTGCGGGGGTTGGGGAACAAACTCGGCTACAGAGAGCATCAGGCTGTCCCGGAGCGTCTCTGCTCCTGAAGTTATTTCTACCTTAATCTTGTACTCACCTGCTGTTTCAGGGGCGGTCCATTCCAGTGTACCCTCACTTGTTGCGCTTAAAAAAGCGCCGTTTACATACCAGTTATACACAACTTCTGCGGGGGCATTTTCAACCGTTACATAGAGCGTTACCTGCTGGTTAAACTCCAGCAAATCCTGCTCTGCAGAAAAAGATTTGATCCTGAAAAGAGGGTCAAAACTATAGCCATAATGGTAATCGATGACATGCTGACCTGCGTACAGCTTTCCTTTTATATCCTGCTTTTCTGTACCTGCAGGTAAATAAGAAAGCAGGATTACTTCACCGGCTTTGAGCTGAACCTGAACAGCACCCGTTACGCCTTCGGCTATGTCGGTTTCAGAAATGGCATCATAGAGATCATAAACGCTGCTGCCAAGCTGGAGGGTAACCTCTTGAGATTCTGCATGCGGGTTGTATAACAGGTATGACTGAAACTGATGGTCACCAAAAAAGTCTGTTTTATTCACATCAAGCTTTAAAATACCTGCTACATCTGTTTCCTCAACAATTGCAGCCAGGTAGCCTGCATGGGAAGAGCCATAGAGGGCAAGGTTTGTTGCTGCCCATCCATTCCTTTTCGCATCCCCTGTGCCATAAAGCGCTTTCCCCTCCCATTGCTCTTTAAGTGCTTCATACCCTATCACAGATTCCGGATCATGGGCAGCACTCCAGATCCAGTCGTCCTGTTTGTTTTCTTCTAAATATTTGGGATAAAACAGGCGGCTGGCATTTGCCAGGTTCAGGGTCCATTTGGCAATGGCCCTGGCATAACGTTTATCGTACTTCACCAGGGGTACAAGGGCGGCAGCCTGCTGAAAGCCATTCATCAGAAAGGCGTAATCATCTCCGGCATCGTTGGCCTCGCCCACCAGGCCGGAAACATCCTTGCCGTCCCAGGTACCAACAATGGTACCCCAGCCCCGAAGGCTCCCTCTTTCAAATGACCAATCCAGCATTTTACCAAGTGGATAGTCGGCACCTAATGCCGCATTTAATTTAGCTGCCGTGAGGGTGCCATACGGAAGCTGTAGTTCATAAGATGGGTTTTGATCTAACCCCGACAAAAAATCAAGCGCCAGCTGTGCGCCCTCCAGATATTTTTTTTCGCCCGTTTGCTGCCAGGCCTGGTACAGCAGCCAGGCAATGGTACCTGCAGATTCCGGTTCATGCACGCCTTCTGCATTTCCGGTCATGGTGGCTAAATTCCAGCCCCGGTAATTCATTTGAGGAACGGTCCAGGGGGTGGTGTTACCGCCCATGGCATATACAGCCTGGAGCCACTGGTCAGCCACAGCGATAAATTGCTCCCTGAAGTCCGGCTCTTCCGGATATAAAGCATACAGTTGGTAGAAGAACACATTCGGCATCAGATCATACCACCAGTCATTCCCGCTGGTTGCATTGTAGCCATTCAGGTACACCTGCTGCCCATTCTTCTTATTGTAAAAGTCTTTTACTTTCTCTACCCAGTTGGTACCATCCTGGTTAGCTTTATCAATTCCCATAAGCGACGCGCTTACAATTGCAGGGATAATGTTGATGGCTTCTGCCTGTGTATTAGCTGGAGCGCCTACATAGGTCTTGAGGAGAATTGGTTGAATTTCGGGATAATTATTGCCCTCGGCCTTAAGCCCGATCAGGGGGAGGTACTCGCCTGTTTTGCCAGCATCAAAAATGAAATGATCATATTGTATTGCAACCTCTTTCCAGTTTCTCATTTCATAAGGAGCAGGCAAATCCGGCATTTGATCTATTCTGCTGATGTTGAGCTGCCCTTCCTGGGCTATGCCAAGAAGCGGCAGGAACAGGAGGCTGAATAAGCTGAGTAGCATTGTTTTCATAGGATACCGACTTGATGTGCTGTTAAAAAGAAGAAAGGATGCAGTAGTGCATCCTTTCAACCAACTTAAACCAACTAACTATTCTGGCTTTTCGCGATCGTAAATGCTCTGGATCTGTGAAGCTGTCAGCACGGTATTGTACATCCGGATTTCATCCATGGAGCCCCGGAAATATCCACCCCAATCCAGCGGGATCTTCTGGTCGTTTTCGAAATTATCCGGCGTTGCGGCATACTGGTCTGTTGGGAAATCCTGTCCGAACACCAGGTTATAAGGAGTGTCTGCAATTGACATGGCTTCGCCGGGCGTATTCTCCCATTTTTTCACTTCGGTACCATCAATGTAAAACACCATGTTGCCACCACCAAAGGTAACAGCAATGTGGTGCCATTCGTTAATAGGCAGGCCATTCACTTCTGCATCTCTGTCGTAATAAGAATCGTCTTCTGCGTGTACTGTAAAGAAAGGCTTGTTAGCTTCCTGCAGCTGGAATTTGTAGCCAATCCAGGAATGCAGGCCAATAAAACGGTTGTTTGCATTTATTTCTTCAGGATTGATCCACAGAGCGATAGATATCTGTGAAGGATTAAGCTTGGTATTATAAGGTATCTCAATATTGGCACCTTCATTAAAATAGATTGCTTTTCCTGCATCGCCATGGCGATCTTCTGTCCAGGTTGGTGTACCGGCACCCCAGGCTTCTGGTCCGGTCATGAACGTTCCGGTAAATTCATTGGCTGAATTATCAGTTATTGTGGTCCCCGTACCTTCATTAAAGGTCCAGTGCCCAATAAGCGCTTCTTCAGCGATGGGGGCAATCACAGCTTCATTATAAGCGGTTACAGCCTGGTTAAGCGAAACCACTGCATTGTTTACCTGCTCCTGGGTTACAGTGGTACTGCTGTTCACAGCCTGTGCAGCTGTAATCGCATTCTGCAATTCAGTTCTGGCCGCTGTAGGGTATTCGCCGTCGTTATTGCCTTCTACAGTTTCCTCCAGCAGGGTTTCAGCGGCATCTATTGCACTGGCAAGGGCCGCTTTGTCAACAACAACCGGGTTGTCGTTATCCGCTGAATCATCTGAGCAGGAGCTAAAGCCTACGCCGCCAGCCATCAGTAAGGCCAGCATTAAGAAAATTGGTTTTTGAAATAGTTTTTTCATGGGAATGTGTTTAGAAGTTAGTTGGTATTTTTTATTCATTGATGTTTGGGTTCGTGTCGATCTCAGAGAGCGGAATCTGGAAATAGCGGTTATCTGCATAGTTAAAATTTGTTTCTATCAAGGCTTCCTCGGCAACTTCCTGCCCGTAGCGCATAAGATCAAAAAATCGGTGAAATTCAAAGCCCAGCTCTACCCTGCGCTCATGGCGAATAGCTTCCTGCACTACCTGCTGCCCACCGGCTATCTCTGGCAGCAGCCCTTCGGGTATAGAGCCTGCCCCCGCCAGACTTTCATCATACAAATAGCTTTCGCGCGCCCGCTTCCGCACTGCATTAAGGGGAATAAGCGCTTCTTCTGTACGACCTAATTCATTGAGGGCTTCTGCTTTCATCAGCAGAATGTCTGCGTAACGCAGGTAGACATAGTTAAGGCTGGCATCACCGATGATAGGCTCTTCAGACTTTGGCTGTTCGTGTTTTTTCTGAAGATAGCCCGTAGGCGACCAGGCTGGATCAAAAGCTCTGCCATCAATCCAGGGCTGACCTTCGCGGCCAACGGTATAATCCAGTCGGGGATCTACCACACCAGCCGCTGTTTGCTCAAATTCATCTACAAAATCCTGCGTGGGCACATCGAATCCGTAACCGTTGTAGACAAAAGGGCCTAGCCACTGGTTTAAATGACTGCCTAATTTGGGTGACTGTCCGCTCAGGTGCTGTATCTCAAAAAGTGACTCGGTATTGTTCTGGGTTGAATCGGTGAAATTATTTTTGTACACAGGCTGCAGGCTGTAAAGGCCTAAGGCATCCACTTCTCCTATGGCTTGTAGGGTTGCTTCCCATTCACCCTGGTACAGATGGGCTTTGGCCAGCATTCCCCAGGCGGCTCCTTTTGTAGCTCTGCCTACATCAGACCCGGTATACGCTACCTCCAGTGCTGCAGCGGCCTCGGTTAGATCTTTTTCAATCTGCGCATAGATGGCCTCAACAGAAGATTTTGGTTTGTTGATCTCATCTTCATTCAGGGGTGGATTGGTTTTTAATGGTATCTCACCGAAGATGTTTACCAGATTAAAATACAGGTAAGCCCGCAGGAATTTGGCCTCTCCCAAAATTCTGTTTTTCAGGGCCTCGTCCATATTGATTGCCGGACCGTAGTACAGCAGGTAATTAGCCCGTGAGATGCCTTCGTAATAGTGCTTCCATATTTTTTCAAGGTAGCCGTTGTTGCGGGAATAGTTAAATTCTTCCAGAAACTGGATATCACTCTGGTCTCCGGCAAGCCCTCCCTTTACGGCATCGTCGGAGGCTACATCGCCAAAAACCCAAAGCGAATTATCGGTAGAGATAAAGGAAACAATGTTATAAATGCCGTTCACGGCCAGCACGGCATGTGTTTCTGTCTGGTAGAACGTAGCATTGGAGTGTGATCCCACAAGCTCTTCTTCCAGAAAGTCTGAACAGGCGCTGGTAAGAAATATGCAGAGGGTGAAAATTACTTTTACTATTGTTTTCATGGTTAGCTGCATTTAAAAAGTAAGATTTACACCCACGTTATAAGACTTGGCAGACGGATAGGTGCCCCAGTCCATCCCAACTGAGCGGTCACCTTCTCCCCTGGCATTATCACTCGTTGTCATTTCAGGGTCCATACCATGGTATTTTGTAAAAGTCAGC
>JASLAE010000268.1 GCA_030147305.1 Cesiribacter sp. | reverse complement strand
ACAAGATTAAAACCATCATCTATCCTTACCTCATTTGGGCATTCATCATCACCACGCTGCAGATAGCAATGAGTGCTTATGTGAATGCAGACCCAACGCTTTGGAGCTACCTGGATATATTCATTGCACCCTCCGGACACTGGTGGTTTTTAGTGGCTCTTTTTAATGTATCTATATTATACCTGGTGATGTTCTTACTGAGCAGAGGCCATCATGCTGTTATGTTCCTGGCCGGCTTGGGTATGTATTATGTATATCCGCAACTGATTGAATTTCCCATCCCCTTCCACATCTTCAGATTGTTTATCTTTTTTGTGCTGGGAGATATCATCTCTACAAAAATACTGGATAAGAATAATCACAGTATTCTTGCTTCCGTAAAGCTGTTGGTCTTTCTTTTTCTGCTTTCCATTGTTGGTGAATGGATCCTGTTTCAGGAGGCCTGGAGAAATAATCTCACCCTCTCTTTGATCTTTGCACTCGTCGGCAGTGCTGCCATTATCTGGATTTCATATGCTTTATCCATTCGCAACTCCCGTTACTACTCCATCATCCGCACCATCGGGCAATATACACTATACATTTACCTGCTTCATTCATTGGTTGGTGCAGCAGTTAGAATATTATTTGTAAATGGATTTGGTATCAATAATTTTTGGTTAATGTTACCTGTTAGTGTTGTAGCCAGTGTGCTTATTCCAATATTTGTAAGCAGGGCTTGTAGAATGTATGGTCTCTGGTTCCTCTTTACACCAGATGCCCCCATTAAACAAGCTTCGCTAAAGCCCGTAAATAGTTAAATAATTTTTCCTCCTACTCCAATGATTAAAACTTTTCAGGCCACTGATCAGCTTGAAATTAAAAAGCCATTTCAGCTTTCTGCACGGCAAATATTGTTGCTGGAGATTGGTGTTATCCTTGTATTTGCGCTGTTTCCCCTTTTTCTAAAATATCCTTACAGGATTAATATATTCCTGAGCTGGGAAGGTGCCTATCGACTCTATCAGGGGCACGTACCCTACCAGGATTTTGGCTTGCCCATGGGGTTTTCTTATTGGCTTATACCCGCCCTGTTTTTTAATATTTTTGGCCCATACCTTTTCACGCTGGTGAAGGCACAGGCATTTATCAATTTTATCACGGCTCTGGCCTTTCGGGATGTCCTGCAATCTTTCGAGATGGAAAAGGGTAAACGCCTTTTGCTGATCGTATTTTTCTGCCTCACATTTTCCTTTATTAATTTCTGGCCCTGGTATAATCACACGGTCTTTGTTTTTGAGTTGATAGGGATAGCTTTTTTGCTGAAAGGTTTTAAACAGGTCAAACTAACTGCTCAGGTTGGATTCATCAGCCTGGCTGGTCTTTTTGTCTTTCTCTCTTTCTTCACAAAACAGGATGGTGGCGGTCTAGCCTTTGTATTATGCGCAGTACTGGCAGCATTTAAAAGCATTAGTGCCAGAAACCCTGTTTTTGTGACTGTATATATTTTATCATCGGTGTTGGCAGGCATGGTAATCGTACTGCCTTTTTTATCTAATGATATCTTATACTGGTTCAACTTTGGACAACCCCCTCATTATTCGCGCTTTAACCTCAAAGAGCTCTTAAATGAATTTTTGGGGGCCTCACAATGGCTTAAGTTCTATATGATAGTGGCAAGCCTGCTTTATATCAACAACGTTCGGCACTGGCGGGATATCTGGAGCAATCACAAAGAAACCCTCTTCTACCTGCTTACCATGGGTATCTTAATACAGGCCTCCATCATTCAGATCACCAGTTATATACCACCAGACAATAATATTTACTACCATAGCTTTGCACTGGCCTATGCCCTGCATGCCATTCCGTTCAGGTTTAACTTTAGCAGAATTAAGCCCTTGCTGGCAAGTACCCTGCTGATCTTTTTCTGGTGGTCCGGGGTTTATTATAAATATATTCAGCGTGTATTAGACCGGTATCTACCCAAGGAAAATGTTGATCCTAATAAGCGGGTAATTTCAAAAAGCACTTATGTGTTAAAAGATGAAGGAGGTAATGGATTAAACATGTCTGCCTGGGTTGAATTACCCAACAGCCCAGCTTTTGATCGGGTTCTGATGCCACAGGAAACGGTTGCCGGTATAGAAAAGCTGCGTGCAATGCCACAATTCAAACAACAAAACAGCCGGGTGCTTAACATGACAGAGTTAACCCCGCTTGCCCATGAACTGGGTTTTGAATTGGAGAAGGGGGGACCTCTCTGGTATCATCTTAATGTATCTATGTTTGAAAAGGAATTAAACTTCTTCAAAAAGCGGGTACAGGATGAATATTATGATGTGGTGCTTTTCGAATATGTGCCCAACCTTAACAACTTCTATCCCTTTGAAGTACAGGATTTACTGCGGCAGGAATATGAGTTAAAAGACAGATTTCTGGCCCCTCGTTACCAGGATGATGCCTTTATAGAAGTATATGTAAAAAAAGAAAAAGGCAGCCTTTGAGCTGCTTTTTTCGTATTAATAACATCCTGAAACATTTTAAGCAATGCTATTCCCAAACAGTTATTGTTACAATACTGTTTTATCATACATGCCAAGATCTGTACAGCATTGATCTAAAGCAGGAATTTTCCGGTTTATATATAAATTTTTCTTTTTTTTGTTTTCTTTATCTTATGATAAAGTATTTTAACCAGAGAAAGC
Organism: Cesiribacter sp.; assembly: GCA_030147305.1. GTDB lineage: Bacteria > Bacteroidota > Bacteroidia > Cytophagales > Cyclobacteriaceae > Cesiribacter. The sequence goes on along the minus strand of JASLAE010000268.1, from coordinate 3,735 downwards.
TTACATTTGAATTCTGATATTCTGCGCTGTAATTTTTTGTTATGAAAAAATCTCTCCTCTTACTCTCCTTATTGTGCCTCTTAAGTTTTGGTCTGTTGGCTCAGTCCTCCAGCTCGTGTCCACCTAATCAATCACCTGCCAAAGACAACACTATGCATGACTGGTGTTATAATGGTGGTGTAGGCGATACGCCATGGGATCCGGATAATACGCCTTATGAGCCTAAGATTTTCAACAAAATGCCCTTCCGGCTGCTATATCCAAAAAACTACGATCCGTCAGCTGATAAAAAGTATCCGCTGCTGATCCTGTTGCATGGCATTGGCGAAAAGGGAAATGATAACAACCACCAGTTAGAAAAACCCGGCAGGCAGCACCTCAATGCCTGGAATAGCGGAAAGTATGATGGCTTTATCATGGTTCCGCAGAATAATACTTCCACCGGTCTGTTCAGCAACAAGGAATATACAGAGATACCAAATTTTGTAAAATATGCCATCCAGAACCTGCATGTAGATGAATTCAGGGTGCAGGCGCAGGGCTTTTCAGCAGGTGGCACCGCAGCCTGGAACCTGGCTTATAATAACCCAACCATGTTTGCAGGTATTATTGTAATGTCTGCCGCCAATGGTACCTATAGAGGCTGGGTTGATGAATTAAAATATACAGCCATTTATCATTCCCAAGGAGGCAGGGATGAAAACCCAACACCAACCACCGGTAATAATGTAGCTGCCTCGTTCAGAGAGGCTGGCGCAAATTACAAATACAACTTCTACCCCGATCTGGACCATGGCACCTGGTGGAGAATGTATGGCGAGCCTGACTTTTTTCCTTTTTTGATGCGTAATTCTATGCTACGCATCCATTCGTTATATTTCAAATATAACTTTTGTGAAGGCGAGGAAATTTCCGGCACCCTGGGCGTAAAATCAGGCTTTTTGGCTTATCGCTGGGAAAAAGACGGTCAGATCATAGCAGGAGCAACGGCCCACGAACTTCCTTTTTCCGGAGAAGAAGCATTAGGCACCTACCGGGTGAGCGTATTAAGAGTAAACCTGAAAACCGGCGCAGAAGAATGGTCTGACTGGAATGAGTCTGAGCCCACTGTGCTGAAACGAATAGGCGCAACTGGTGCTCAGATGATCGAAGCCAGCGGATCTACTGCCCTGCCAACCCCGGATGGCACGAACTCAGTTACGTTGAGTGCTCCACAAGGCTTCCAGGACTATCTGTGGTATAAAGATGGCGTCGCGATTAATGGCGCTACCTCTTACAATTATCTGGTTACTTCAGCAGGATCTTATAGCGTGTCCGTTACCGAGGATCTGGGTTGCCCAAGTGCGTTGTCTGCTCCTATACAGGTAACCTATAATGCAAGTGGTGAAGTAACCGCACCCAGCAATCTGGCAGTTACCACTGTTTCGGCCTCACAGTTAAGGTTAAGCTGGATAGACCAAAGCAACGATGAAACGGGCTTTGAACTATACCGCGGCATCACACAAAATGGTCCCTGGCAGCTGGCAGCTCAAATATCAGCCAATACCAGCACCTATACCGATGGTGGTCTGGCAAGTTTCACCCGCTATTATTATCAGCTCAGAGCCATCAATCAGCGGGGCGGCTCTGCTTACATTACCGGTACAGGCAAAACAAGCGCCGACGTAACGCCTCCCACTGCACCCCGGAATCTGGAAGTTGTCTATACCTCCCGCAAAAACATCAGGTTAAAATGGCAGCCCTCTACAGACGATGTAGATGCCACAGGCGCTATCACCTATGAAGTATTCATCAACAATAAAACCACACGTGCAGGCAGCACCACCAAAACAGATATTAACCTTACCAACCTGGAGGAAAGGCAGCATTATAATTTTGTAGTACGCGCCAAAGACAGAATGGGCAATGTATCTGAATGGAGCAACCAGGTAACTGCCGGCACCTTCATCAACGGCTTTTACTATAGTCTATATGAGGGTAACATCAGTACGGTTTCAGATATAGAATTTCAGACCCTGATTAAAACTGGCTGGGTGGCAAACTTTGACATTGTATCTCCCCGACCCAGTACACTAAGAGACTACTTTGCTTTTAAATTTGAGGGGTATATCAATATTCCTACCACTGGCAGTTATACATTCTATACTGCCTCCGACGATGGCAGTACCCTGCACATCAACGGCAATAAAATTGTGGATAACAATGGCAAGCACACTTACAGGGAAAGATCCGGTACTGTAACCCTGCAACAGGGAATTCATGAAATTAAGGTTTTGTACTTTGACAATACAGGTAATAATGAAAGGCTGGATGTGAGGTGGGAATCTGCGGATGCCGGCATTGCCAAAGAGAAAATACCTGATGTATATTTCACAGAAAATGCAGAAACACCTCCCGCTCCTGCTGCCCCATCAGCGCTGACTGCTGAAGCTATTGATCATCAAAGCATTGCCCTGCAGTGGAGCGACAACAGCAACAATGAAAGCGGATTTGAAATTCGCAGAAGCACCAGCAACGAAGGCACATTCAACTATATCGAAACAGTAGCAGCAGATGCTGAAGCCTATACTGATGCCGGCCTGCAGGCAGGCACAACTTATTACTATAAAATAAGATCAGTGTCAGGTTCCGGAGAATCTGAATTTGCAGGATTGGGCACCAACGGTACCTGGGCAAATGCTACAACTGCCGCTGCTCCGGGTGAGTTGGCAGCTCCAACTAATTTAGCAGCAAGCCGCTTAACCCCCTCCAGTGTTCAGCTAAGCTGGTCCGATAACACAGCAGATGAAGAAAGCTTTGAGATTTACCGAAATGGTGAACTGCTGGCAGATGTAACAACTGGCGTTACCTCCTACATCGATGAAGGTGCTGATAGCAATACAGCTTATACCTATAAAGTACGGGCTTCAAAAGGCAGCACTAAATCTACCTTCAGCAACGAGGTAACGATTGGTGGGGCCGGAGATAATAATGCTCCTGTGCTTGAACCAATTGGCAATGTAAGTGCACTTTATGAAGCCACAACCACAGTTACGTTAAGAGCACGCGACAGCGACGGAGACCCCATTACCTTTACGCACGACAACCTGCCAGATTTTGCCAGCATTAACGATAATGGAAATGGAACAGCCACCCTAACCATAACTGCAACAACGGAAGATGAGGGAACCTATCCAGATATTCTGATAACAGTTGCAGATGGCAGAGGGGGTACTGATGCTGAATATATCAGCATCATTGTAGGTGATAATAATGCTCCTGTTCTCTTCAGTATTTCCTCGGTAAGTTTGCTGGAAAATGAAAGCCTTGTCCTCAATGCAAGAGGACGTGACATTGATGGAGATGAAATCACATTTTCTCTGGTTGATGCACCGGCTTTTGCATCGCTGACAACGGTAGAACCGAATAAAGCTACTATAACACTTAGGCCCGGTTATGCTCATGAAGGTGAATATACGATCACTGTTAGAGTAACTGATGCTTATGGTGCGACTGCCCACACCAACTTTAATGTATCGGTGAGGGATGTAAAAATTTCTTATAAAGTATTGGTTAATTTAAACGACCATTTCCATGCACAGGCGCCAGCACCCTGGAACAACTTTGCAAGACATCCAAGTGCTGGTATTATGGTTAGTAATCTGATGGATTTTGATGAAGAACAAACCGCTATTGACATTACCATCTTAGATAATTTTAACCGTGCAGAGGGTGGCGCTACAGCGAATAACCCTG
>JASLAE010000280.1 GCA_030147305.1 Cesiribacter sp. | reverse complement strand
ACCAGGAATACGGCCTGCCGAGGCAAACTTTTCCTGATAATCAACAGAGAGAGGACGAAAATCAACTTCAGCTTTGGCTTCCTTGTTAGAAACCACGGTTGCAAGAATCATGGTATTGCCCATACGTACAACAACGGCACCATCGGCCTGACGGGCAAGTTTTCCGGTTTCGATTGTTATCTCGCGTCCGTCTTCGAGCCGGAAAGACTTGGTAATAATATTTGATTGCATAGAATTTGACAAAATGGCTATAAATTGAAAAAACGACAGAAGCGTTTTTGTTTGATAAAAAAGGAGGGAATAAAAACGAATAAAAGAGGGCAGCCAGCGGCCCCCTCTTTTACTTGTAAGCTTATTTACGAAGATTAAGTTCTGCGAGAATAGCTCTGTAACGCTCAATCTCCCTGTCGTGCAGGTAGTTCAGCAGTCTTCTGCGTTTACCTACCAGTTTAAGCAAGCCCAGGCGTGTGCTGTAGTCGTGCTTGTGCTGCTTCAGGTGTTCTGTCAGGTGGTTGATGCGGAAGGAAAACAGGGCGATTTGTGACTCTGCTGAGCCAGTATCGCTTTTCGCCTTCAACCGACCATGATTTTCAAACAGCTCTTGTTTTTTCTCTGTTGTTAAATACATGCTTAGTCGAATAAAATAAATAATTTGTAAAAAACCGGAGGCAAAGTTAGCGCTTCCACCGCAAAATTGCAAGTAAATTACATTTAGCGGCTTCTCCAGCGAAATGCGCGCCTGAGCGCTTCTGGTTGCCGAATCTTTTCGCCTAAGAACCCTCTAAAACGTGCAATTATAACATTGTAGAAGTCAGACTCAAACAAACGTGCATCGTTTCTGGCCTGGCGCAGAAAGAATAAACCAAAAGGCAGTAAAATTAAATTGGCTGACCAAATGCCCAGCTCCGGGCTCACAATACCTTCTCTGGCCCATTTTTCTCCAAACATGGTTAGTACATAGAAGATAATGAAGAAGGCAATGGATACAATAACCGGTACACCCAGGCCCCCACGCTTAATAATGGCACCCAGCGGCGCACCAATCAGGAACATTACCATGCATGCAATGGCCTGCGCCCATTTTTTATGCACTTCTATCTGCCACTGGTAAATATTGCGCTGCAGTTCATCTGCCCGGCCACCATATACCTCGTAATTATTCTTGATATACCGTACCTGCCCTACTGCAGACCTGTAAACGTCTTTCATGTTTTTAGCCTCGGTTATCTTTTTTTCTATTGGCGCCAGCAAGGAGGTATCGGCAATGGTAGCGTTATACTTTTTCTGATTCTTTAAATGAGACTCAATATATTTTTCGTGTGTTCCAGAACCAGACTGTTCCAGGGCCATCATCTGGCTTCTGGGCAATAAATTTTCTGCTTCTATCCCCACACCCGAAGAACCTGGATATTGAGCTGTATCAATGGCAATCTGATTTTCTTCCCGGGCCAGCAGTTCTGCCCTGTTTAAGGAATCAACTTCTTTGTACCGTTTCTGCAATCTGTCCGGGATCTGCAGCAGGGTTTTGTCCATATAGGGACTGTAGTTACGGGCGTTCTGGTAGATATTATAACGCGCTTCTACAATCTTATTTTCCATGGAGTCTATATCGGACCTTAGCTGACCGATGTTCTTCATCAGTTTATTGCTGGCAAAATAATCCTGTGGTGTTGAATTCATACCAAAAGATTCCATGCTGAACACCAGCTTTGTTTTGCTGAATTCATTGCGCATGAATTCAGTAGGCTTGCTGGTAGCTGCAGCGCCAGCCTGCTCAGGCTTGGGCTCCGAGTAGCTGATGCCATCGTACATCTCCAGCATCATGTATTTGTCATTGCCAAACATGTACATACGACCACTGTCTGCCAGAATAACATCGGTATTGCCCCTGCCCCTGGTATGATCATAGATGATCAGCCCCTTGAGGGAAACATCGTCAGGGTACTTTTTATTTACTTTGATACTATAATTGGGAATGCCATTATAAAAGGCACCTTCCTGCAGCGAAAGCGAAGGTTTGGTCTGCCGGATATCATAGAGCAGGCTGTAGGCCTTCAGGTTTACCTTGGGCACAATACGATCGTTGTTGAACAGGGCAAAGGCGGTAATAAAAATGGTAAAGACAAAGATAGGGAACAGCGCACGTACCAGGGAGATGCCAGAACTTTTGATAGCCGTTAATTCGAAATGCTCTCCCAGGTTACCAAAAGTCATGAGGCTGGACAACAAAACAGCCAGTGGCAGGGCCAGGGTTGTCATGGTAACGCTGAAGAAAAACAACAACTCTACATACACCAGCGGCTCCAATCCTTTTCCTATGATTTCATCAAAATACTTCAGCAGGTACTGCATCAGCAGGATAAAAACCACCACCACAAAGGTGAGTACAAAAGGGCCCAGGAACGCCTTGAGAATAAATTTATCTAGTTTTTTCATAGGGCTTCGGCAAAGAAACGTAAAAACGCTGCATAAAATCTACCGGAAGCCCTGTTTTTTACTTAACCGCCTACCATTTCTCGTAAGGCGCCTATCAGACCATCCCAAATCTCGCGTAATTCTTCTATCTCCATGTCTTCACCAGAACTATCCCGGATGCGCATAAAGGTAGAGTCGGTGAAATCATTTTTTTCCAGCGAAAATTCTACAAAATCTGATCCTCCGTTTCCATTCACATGGCCATTTTCGGGCAAATACTCAAAGCGCACAAACTGGTCGCGGCGCGTAACTGCCAGCTTGGCTTTGTGCACTTCGCCATCCATATGAAAATGGAAGTTTTTGTCGTAATCAATGGTCACATCATCGGCAAACCACTGGGCCAAACCACCGGGGGTATTCAGATAAGGGTACAAAATCCGCTGCGATGCCTTGATTTCGTATTCATGTTCAAAGCAATTTTTAGCCATAGGAGAAACAGTGTTTAGTGGCAGCACATCAATATAGTAAGTTTTGTTTAGCGGTGCAACAAATATTTTAAGGCGTTGCTATGGCATAATATTCTTAAGCTTTATATATTTGCACTCCCAATTCGGAAAGCAGCAGTGTTTTTTAAGTTGGTGAAACTTCCGGATAAAGGCCCTGGCCCTTCCCGGCATTACAAAAACCTTTGGCGAGGTAGCTCAGACTACGCGCCCCGGACGGCCAGAACGCAGGATTTATAACCCTTCGGGCCTAAAATATATAAAACCTTTGGCGAGGTAGCTCAGTCGGTTAGAGCGCAGGATTCATAACCCTGAGGTCACGAGTTCAACTCTCGTCCTCGCTACCATCTAAAAGCCCCTTCTAGCGAAGGGGCTTTTTTATTTTGCGGCATTTATAAACCCTTGGTGATACGGCCAACGGCAGCGGCTGCTCCTGAGCCTCCTGGCGACCCCTATTTTTAAGGCAGATAAGCATAATGCTCCAGGTTACTTGACCTCATGCATCCCTTTTAAAGTAAAACTTTAAGCCTGTGGCAGCACGATTCAGGTTAAAGTAGCTGCTGAAATTTGGTCTGTGGGCTTATTCAGGCTTATATTTCCCTGCTTAAATGACAACACATGAATAAACGTTTACTTTTGTTTCCCCTATTTACCGCTGCATTTTTTTCTGCCTGCACCTCTATGCCAGAGTCTGAGCAGAGCCAGCGTGCAGACTATATCCTGACAAACGGCAAAATTTATACGGTTGACAGCACTTTCAGCATTAACCAGGCCATGGCTGTGCGGGGCGGGACCATCCTGGCCACTGGCAGCACCGAAGAGATTAGCGATCGTTTTGAAACCGACAGCCTGGTAGATCTGCAGGGAAAAGCGGTATATCCCGGTTTCATAGACGCGCATTGCCATTTTTACCGCTATGGACTGGGGCTGCAAAATGCTGAGCTGGTTGGCACTACCTCCTGGCAGGAAGTGCTGCAGCGCCTGCAGACCCATAGAACGCAATATCCCAATACAGAATGGTTGCTGGGTCGTGGCTGGGACCAGAACGACTGGGAAGTAAAAGAATTTCCTACCAGGGCCGAGCTGGACAAACTCTTCCCGGATGTGCCGGTGCTCCTTACCCGGGTAGATGGACATGCAGCCCTGGCGAACAGCACCGCTTTAACCTTGGCTGGCGTTAATGCAGCCAGCCAGATTGAAGGAGGCAAAGTTGTGCTGGCAAACGGTCAGCCTACGGGATTGCTTATCGATAATGCTGTAGACCTGGTTGGCAGCAAAATTCCGGCTCCGGATCTTCAGGAGCAGGTGCTTGCCTTACAGGAAGCAGAGCGCAGGGTTTTTGCAGTGGGTCTTACCACTGTTGCCGATGCAGGGCTTGATCTACAAACCGTACAGTTGATTGATTCTTTACATGAAGCAGCTGCTTTACGGATCAGAGTCTATGCCATGCTGAATCCAACAGAAGAGAACATGCTGCATTATTTTGAAACCGGCCCCCTGAAAAAAGAAAGGCTCAGCGTAAGCTCATTCAAAATTTATAGTGACGGAGCCCTGGGCAGCCGTGGCGCCCTTCTCTTAACCCCCTACTCCGACGATCCGCACAACCATGGCCTTTTGTTGAGTCAGCCATTTTACTTCGAGGATATGGCCAAAAAGCTTTATGCCAATGGTTTTCAGATGAATACCCATTGCATAGGTGACTCCGCAAACAGACTGGTTCTGAATACTTATGCTAAAGTATTAGGTGAAGCCAATAACACAAGTAACAAAGCCAGCACCGACCGCCGCTGGCGTATTGAACATGCGCAGGTGGTTACAACGCAGGACCAGCAGACCTTTAAACAATATCAGGTGATTCCATCCATTCAGCCAACACACGCAACATCCGACATGTACTGGGCAGGTGAGCGTTTAGGCAAAGACCGGGAGCCAACTGCTTATGCTTATCAGGATCTGCTTAAACAGGCAGGCATGGTGGCACTGGGTAGTGATTTTCCGATTGAAGACATTAACCCGCTTTATGGATTTTATGCCGCTGTAGCGCGCCAGGATGACAAAAGCTGGCCGGCGGGGGGCTATCAGTCCAACAACAAGCTAAGCCGTGAGCAGGCCCTGCGGGGTATGACCATCTGGGCAGCTTATGCAAATTTCGAAGTGAAAGAAAAAGGCAGCCTGGAACCTGGCAAAGCAGCAGATTTTGTGGTGCTGGAAAAAGATATCATAGAAATTCCGGAAAGGGAAACCCGAGATACCAAAGTGCT
>JASLAE010000242.1 GCA_030147305.1 Cesiribacter sp. | reverse complement strand
ACCGGATGTTCGAAATTGTATTTCGTCCACATGCTGTCGATACCTTCATGGGTAACATACAGGTTCTCCTGAACCGGAAGCGGGGCTAATTTTGATAAAACCGTTTCCCAGTTTGAGGGGACCGGCTTTTGCAACCGCTTTTGCCACTCTATAGCGGTCCGTAATCCAAATTTCCAATAGGACAATTCGAAAGCAGGATTCTTTGTTGAATCCGCATTGGTATTTTCAGAGGCTACAAAAAGGGGCGGCTCAAGATTATAATATCCGCTGGTACTGTCATAAATGGGAAAAGAGGCCATAAAATCTGCAGTGGCAAAAACCACATCTTTCCATTTATCGAGTGTTTGCTGTGTGGGGTGCAACCGATAATCCAACTCTGCAAAATATATGGGATGAGGCTGTTGCCAAACCAGGAACGCATGGATAATGAATGGCCAGTCTCTGTCGATATTGCCGGTTGCCTTGGGCCACCTTGCTCCTTTATACCCTAAAGCCTTTGCGCGTTCGATGGAGGTAGGCAGAAATTTTCGATAAACTGAAACCATTTCATCGAGCTCCTGCCAGCGGTTCCACATGGCAAAATGCACACCATGCCACCAGATCATCTCAAAATGAAATTTGCCATACCAGGTGTTTTTCAAATGTCCCGACTCAGAGGGTGGTAGTGAACCCGAATTATTAACCTTCAGTAAGTACTGTGATAAAACAATCCTTCGCTCTAATTCAAATGCCCGTTCATCGGTGCATTCCGAAAAATCAACGGCTGCTCCGGACAACCAATAGTCTTCCCATCCTTTGGCACTTTCTTTAAAAACATCTTCCGTTGTAGCATTTCCCTTTTCAGCTTCTTTCGAAAAATTGAAACTGAATTGGGATGAATTGTTTTTTGGCAGAATGAATACCTTATGCGGATTATTGGCATCCGTTTGTTCATAGTGTATATCATCTCCTGATGTGATCGTTACTGCATACTCCAGGTCATCCATTTGGCGTTGAACAACCACTTTTTGTTGGTTTCTCTGAAGCGTTGTAGCATGTTTTTCAATGCTCTTAAAATCCCCGACAAAATCGGTAAATTCCCTGTCGTCGGCATACGGAAATTCTACTGCAATTCTTAGCTGGCCATTTGCAATAAGTTCAGAATCTATTGCTATGCCAATTTCATCCTTTTCGGGATGGCAGGCTGTTTTTACAACGACCTGGTGATCATCAAAAACAAACGAACTGATGATCACGCCTGTCCACAAGTCTAGCTTTTGGGAGGTGTTTTTTAAATCAGCTAGTTCAGCCTCTTTTCCATCTTTATGGGTTAAGTGTAAGCCTATTCTGCCCAGATTAACCGGGTGCGGATTTGCTGCCAGCCATTTGGATAATTCAGGCTGTTCGGGATTATCAATAAAAAACTCAATAGGCCGGCCGTTGATCGTATATTCTTTTCCTTTAAAATCAGCCAGTGCTACACCCTCGGGTAAAGGCATGGAATGGTATGCCCAGTGTGCTTTGGTGTTGTGTGGGTAAAATGTTTGCAGGCCGGTTATGTCCACATTAAAAGCAAACTCTCCATTACCCACCTGCATGGGCTTTCCGGGATCAGTCTGCTCAATGGTAACATTGTGCCTTTGAACCACCTCCTTTCGGTTGATCTTACTGTCGGTCTGATCAGCTATTTCATTGTTTTTACAGGAAGCCTGTAAAACAAGTAGCAATACGATAGAAAAAAGGGCTTTATTATTCATCTGCGTAGTGAATTCTATTTTATACAGGTATTTACTTAACAACTTATCAACAAAAGAGAAAGGCTTATGCTTACTCTAGATGCTAAAAGTAAAAAAGCAGTAGTACCGGATTTCCCTGTCCTACTGCTTTTTATTTTCACCAATCGCTCCTTTATAGTAATTATTCGATCTGCTGACTTTTGATGATAAGATTTATCTCAGCAAACTGAGCTGACTATAAAGGCAGGGCTGGCGCACCTTATCGCTTAATGAGCATCTTATGGTTGCTTATCACTTTCCCTTTTTGCACACTAATGATATACATGCCTTCCTGCAAAGTAGTGGTGTCTAATTCAATCATATCTTCTGCCGATGATGATCTTTGAGCGGTTTTGATGGTGGCGCCCGTTAACGTTCTTACCACCACTTCTACCTGTTCATGCTCCCCTGCTTTAAGGGTTATGAACACCCTGTCATTGGCAGGATTAGGATAAATACCGATACCTAGCCCCTTAACACTGGCTTCTTCCTCAAAATGCAGTCTGGCCTGGCTAGCCGAGCTGGCAGTAGCCGGATAAGAAGGCACATAGGTGCTTGGAGAAGCATCCAGTAAGGCGCGATATTTAGGTGCATTTTCAATGGGCTCACCCAAATACTCCAGGTGGCCAAAGGCACCAGGCCCACTTATATAGGTCAGCGCAATGAAGAGCTTGCAGTCTACTTCAGGAGAAACATGTAACTCAAAGTTTCTTTTATACATGTCATATACGTCCTGCGAATCGTCAAACTGCTTAATCAGTTGCTTTAAGCGTTCGGTGTCATCGCCCCGGTAATCTACGTGCGAGCCTCCTTCGTAGGCAACATAATCAAGCCCAAACTGTCTGGCATAAGCAGCCTGAGCTAGTGTGTTGGGTTTTTCTTCCACATCGAAGGTCTCGTTCACGGCTGCTACCACTTCGGGATAGGTGAGCGCGGCTCCTTTGGCATTTAGATTATTTCTGATATCCCACTTTAGGCCAAAATAGCCTGCCGGAGATACTGCATCTACATACTGCAACTGATTATTCGTCTGCAGATACTCCAGAATTCTTCTGGTATTATCCACCCAACCATGTTGCACAGCAGCTACCCTTACTAAACGATTCAACTCACCTGACCACTCCTCTGTCCACAGGCGCATGGTGCGGCCAATCATATAGGCATCTTTTTCGGGGTGCATATCGGTGTTTGGCGATATGGCGGCCAGATCTGCCGATACGTAAGCATTAGGATGACCGGGTGCATTGTTGATGATGTAGTGTGACTGCGGGAAAGCATACGCCCAGTTCCAAATCTCGTTGGAATACTCAATGTAGGTCTTGAGGTTTGGATCCAGTTTCTCCTTCACCAGCCTGGCGTACTGCCTGATATAATCATCGCTGGCAGGGTGAGGGACGCAGAACCACGCATCTTTTTGCAGGATGTTATTAAGCTGTGCACATACTTCGATGGGAACACCCCCCAGACCTTTCATCCCCAGATATTTGTCTTCATTCATGTCACCGCTTTGGTAGGTATAATCCCCCACCAGTGAGCGGTCGCTCCATTCTACCTGCTCCCTGGCTCCGTTTACGTGCATAAAGCCCATATACCTGATGGCCATTAGCGGTTTTAGGTATTCCAGGAAATCCTCCCGGAAAGGATTGGTAAGCACATCCTGCCCTTCCATCTCAAGGGGCACAATCACAATGTTGCGTACGTGATTGTCACGGGTGGACCGTACAATTTTATATTCAGCCAATCCGCCGTTGTCATTATTCCTGTAGTCGAATACGATTCTGCCGGGTGTGTTAGAAACAACCGTTGCGTTCAGGTTCATCGTTACTTCGCCCTCGCCATCGTAGGTTAACACGTACCTTCCTTCGGGATAATAGAATGGAAGAATGGCGTGAACGAACACATTCCCGTTGTAAGGCAGCTCTAAAGGATACCCGTTGATGTCTGCAGGAATGTCTCGTATTTCCTGAGTATCCCACGGGCCTCCACTATAACTGGTCAGGAAAGTAGAGCTTTGTTTCGCCATGTTCTTAAAGGCGTTCTGCTTGGTATAATACGTGACAGAGTTAATGTTCATGCCCACATTCAGCGTTGGCATCTCATCAGTAACTGGTCTTACAAACGTGGCAGAAACAGTTGCATTTGCAGCAGGCATGGTAATGGTAGTGTTGGCTGCCTGAATATCAGCAACTGTTGCAATATCACCAGTCCATTGGCTAAAGATAAACCCTTCTGGTACTATCGCAGAAATGTTTACCACGCTACCTTCTGTATAGCTGCCCTGGCCACTTCCATCATGTACAGTAAGTGTATAGTCAGGTTCCGGGCTTGCGTCCTTATAGGTTGCCGTTACACTAGCCGCTGCGGCAGGCATGGTTAAAGTAGTAGAAGCATCATTCACATTCGCCACTGTGGCTACACTGCCTGTCCAGGCATCAAATACTTTACCGGCTGGTGCAGCATTTGCACTGATGTTTACACCAGCACCCTCCACAAAGTTACCGGCGCCTAAACCATTACTTACCGTAAGCGCATACGTAGTAGCTGGAGGCGTGGAACCACCGGAACCATAAGGAGAAAGCACGCTTCCGCCAATAACGGTAACGGTACGAATGCCCGGGCCAGTCCAGCCT
>JASLAE010000178.1 GCA_030147305.1 Cesiribacter sp. | reverse complement strand
CTATACGAAAATGTAAGGGGCATTGAAAAGGTTCGCTTGTCTACCCATTGCCACAACGATCTGGGTATGGCTACGGCTAACTCTATCGCCGGCGCTATCAATGGCGCGTTGCAGATTGAATGTACTATCAATGGAGTAGGGGAGCGTGCCGGTAATACAGCACTGGAAGAAGTTGTGATGATCATGCGCCAGCACCCGCACCTGGGTATCGATACCAACATCAACACCAAACTATTGTCAGCTACATCTGCGCTTGTGTCAGAAATGATGCGCATGCCGGTGCAGCCTAACAAGGCAATTGTTGGCTCCAATGCTTTCTCGCATTCCAGCGGTATTCACCAGGATGGCGTGATCAAGCACCGGGAGACCTATGAGATCATCGACCCGCGCGATGTGGGCGTAAGTGATTCATCGATTGTACTAACGGCCCGCTCAGGAAGAGCAGCTTTGGCCTACCGATTACAGAAAATTGGTTATGATTTTGATAAATTTGCGCTGGATAAGGCTTACGCCTCCTTCCTGCAGCTAGCAGACGCGAAAAAGGAAGTAGTAGACGAAGACCTGCACCAGCTGGTAGAGCAGGCGAATTTAGTCTCTGCCTAATCCCCATGCATGGCCATCCCTCATTGCCAATGAAGCGCGGCTGCTGTGGTACCCCGTCATTGCGAGGAGGAACGACGCGGCAATCTGTTGGCAATAACCAGCTTAAGCATAGTAAACAGCTGGCTGTGGTGTCAACGATCAGGTGGTATGTGTGGTTTAAGCCTGGAAGCACATTTGAGCGATTGCTTCACTCTGTTCGCAAAGACGAGAGGGAAGCGGAACTATCAGGACAATGACGGGATTGGTAGAAGAGTTGATTGATTAATTTAACTAGTGTTCTGACACTTATAAATGGCAAAGTCATTATTTGATAAAATATGGGACGCACACGTGGTGCGCACCATGGGGGCTTTAGATGTTTTCTACATCGACCGGCACCTGATCCATGAAGTAACCAGCCCACAGGCTTTCGATGAACTGGAAGCACGCCAGCTGCCGCTGTTTCGCAGGGAGCAGATGGTCGCCACCGCCGACCACAACGTGCCCACCAAAAACCAGCACCTGCCTATAGAGGAGCCGCTCTCGCGCATGCAGGTAGACAAGCTTACCGAGAACTGCCGAAAATGGAATATTGAGCTGTTTGGGCTGGGACACCAGAACCAGGGTATTGTACACGTGATTGGTCCCGAACTGGGCATTACCCAACCCGGTATGACGATTGTTTGCGGCGATAGCCACACCTCAACCCATGGCGCTTTTGGCGCTATTGCTTTTGGTATCGGTACCAGCCAGGTGGCGCAGGTCATGGCTTCACAATGCCTGCTGCTGAGCAGGCCAAAGCGTATGCGCATTACAGTAGATGGAGCGCTGAAACGCGGTGTAGGAGCTAAGGATCTTATTCTCTATATTATCTCCAAGCTCGGTACTGGTGGTGCTACAGGCTACTTTGTGGAGTATGCCGGCAGCGCCGTACGTTCCCTGAGCATGGAGGGTCGCATGACGGTCTGCAACATGAGCATTGAAATGGGCGCACGTGGGGGCATGATAGCACCCGACGAAACAACCTTCGCTTATGTACAGGGGCGCCCCTATGCACCCAAAGGGGAGCAATGGGAGCAGGCACTGGCCTATTGGAAGACTTTATATTCCGAAGAAGGCGCACCCTTCGAGGCAGAACTGCATTACAATGCAGCAGACATTAACCCCATGATCACTTACGGTACCAACCCGGGTATGGGCATTGGTATCCATGAGCCCATTCCAAGCCAGGTAACGGCCAGTGAAACGGCCAGCTTCAACAATTCTCTCAAGTACATGGGCTTTAGCCCCGGCGAGACTTTATTGGGTAAGGAGATCAATTATGTGTTTATTGGTAGCTGTACCAATTCCCGGATCGAAGACCTGCGCACAGTAGCGGAGTTTGTCAGGGGTAAGCAAAAAGCGCCGCATGTGGAGGCTATTATCGTACCCGGTTCCAAGCAGGTGGAAAAGCAGGCACGCGAAGAAGGCCTTGACAGGATCCTGTCGGCGGCAGGCTTTGAGCTGCGTGAGCCTGGCTGCAGTGCCTGCCTTGCCATGAACGAAGACAAGATTCCTGCCGGTGCTTATTGTGTATCTACCTCTAACCGTAATTTCGAAGGCCGACAGGGTCCTGGTGCCCGCACCTTACTGGCAAGCCCATTGGTGGCAGCGGTTACAGCGGTAGAAGGAAGGATTGTAGACATTACGCAGTATTTCAACTGATGGAAAAGTTTAAAGTACTACGGACAACGGCTGTGCCCTTGCCCATTGAAAATATAGATACGGACCAGATTATTCCGGCGCGTTTTCTCAAAGCTACCTCGCGGGAGGGCTTTGGTGAAAACCTGTTCCGCGATTGGCGTTACGACAATACCAATAAGCCAAAAGAAGGCTTCGTGATGAACAACAGCCGCTACAGCGGACAGATTTTGGTGGCAGGAAAGAACTTTGGCTGCGGTTCCAGCCGCGAGCATGCGGCCTGGGCCATTTACGATGCAGGCTTCCGGGTGGTAATCTCCAGCTACTTTGCCGACATCTTCCGCGGCAATGCCCTTAACAACGGGCTGCTGCCCCTGCAGGTATCGGACGAGATGCTGCAGCGCCTGTTTGTGCAGATCATGGAGAAAGACCCTAAGACAGAATTTGTCGTGGACCTGGAAGCACAGGAGTTTCGGGTTCCAGCCTGGGATGAGCGGGTTAAGTTTGACATTGACCCTTATAAAAAAGAGTGTATGATCAATGGCTACGATGATATAGATTTCCTGGTGAGTCAGAAAGAGGCGATCGAGGCCTATGAAAAACAGAAAGTATGGGTGTATTGAGTAAGAAAATAACAGTTTTGCCGGGTGATGGCATTGGACCGGAAGTATGTAACGAAGCCATTAAAGTATTACAGGCCGTAGCAGAGCGCTTTGGCCACAATTTTTCGTTTGAAATCAAGCTGATGGGCGCCTGCGCCATTGAGGCCACAGGCAATCCACTGCCGGATGAGACCATAGCTGCCTGTCTGCAGGCAGATGCCATTCTGCTGGGTGCCATTGGTGATCCAAAATACGACAATGATCCATCAGCCAAGGTACGGCCGGAGCAGGGGCTGCTGAAGCTGCGTAAATCGCTTGGCTTGTTTGCCAACATTCGTCCGGTAACAGCTTACCCAATTCTGCTGGAGCACTCGCCCCTGAAGAATGACCGCATTGCCGGTGCCGACATGATCTTCTACCGGGAGCTAACCGGTGGAATTTATTTTGGCGAAAAGGGCCGAACAGCCGATGGCGCCTATGATCACTGTACCTACAGCAAGGCGGAGATCAGCCGCATTGCGCACCTGGCTTTTAAATCGGCCATTACCCGCCGCGGCAGGCTCACGCTGGTAGACAAAGCCAATGTGCTGGAAACCTCACGACTCTGGCGGGAGGTGGTAAAAGAAATAGCCCCTGAATATCCTGCAGTAACGGTAGACTATCTTTTTGTAGACAATGCAGCGATGCAGCTGATCCTGAACCCCAGGCAGTTTGATGTGATCCTGACAGAAAACATGTTTGGTGATATCCTCTCCGACGAAGCATCAGTCATTGCCGGTTCTCTGGGCTTGCTGCCCTCTGCATCGGTAGGGGAGCAGACGGCCCTTTTCGAACCCATCCATGGATCATTTCCACAGGCCAGGGGCAAAGGCATTGCCAACCCTATTGCTACCATCCTTTCTGCGGCCATGCTGCTGGAGCATCTCGACATGCTGCAGGAAGCAAGTCTGATAAGAGAAGGGGTGCAGCTGGCCCTGGAGCAGAATGTATTGACCCCCGAACTGAACAGCCAGTCACCCTCTACCACCGAGCAGGTAGGTAGTTTTATTGCCAGCTATGTGCAGAAAGGCGTAGGAGCGCCGGCTTAAAAATTTGATAGTTGAAAGTTCCTTCTCTAAACCCGCAAAAGCGCATCCACTCGGATGCGCTTTTTTGTTGTGCCATATAATACAATTACGGGTGATGAGAAAGGGTAGAAATTAACATAATCATTTCAATTATACCTATTTCTTAATTCTTTTCTATTGGTTCTTACATGTAATAGAAGCCCAGGCAGCAGCAAAAGAATAATCAGCAAGTTTATTATTGATTTTTTCTCATAAATTCACATTCCTTAACAAATCATATCCATGAACAAAAGCTTCCTCTGCCTTGCTTTATTATCTATTCTATTCTTTCCAAAGCTTGAACTTCTGGCACAAGAACCGGATGTTAAATTTGGTAAAGTTTCACTTGAAGAACTGAAGATGCATTCTTATCAAAAAGATACTTTTGCAGGGGCAGTGGTGCTGTATAACAAAGGCTTTTTCGATGACAATCTTTTTAATTTTACACAGTTTATCAGAATCAAGATCTTGAAACCTTCTGAATTAAACCGTGCCAACTTAGTCTTTCACACCCCAAGCAAGGGTGATGTATCCGGTTTTACTTATAACCTTTCCGCCAGCGGAGAAATCATAAAGGAGAAGCTTAAGGCTTCATCCATATATGTAGAGGAGGTCATAGAAAATTATAACATTCTGAAAGTAGCAATGCCCAATGTGAAAGTTGGTTCTGTTATTGACATTAAATTTACCCATGTTGGGTTGCCCTATGAATGGGCGTTTCAGAAAGATATTCCTGTTGTTTGGAGTGAACTAACCATCAATAATAACCCAAATATCTTTTCCTTTACTAAAAATCATTTTGGTTTCGAAGAGCTATATATCAATAAACCAAGTTACTGGGTAGCAAAAGATATGCCTGCTATCAGACCAGAGCCCTACATGAGCAGTTTGGAAAATTATGTGACTAAGTTTGAATTCAATATTACAGGATTCAAATATTTTGGTGTTTACCAGAATATTGCTGCTGACTGGGATGCTGTAAGCAGAACACTTGATAAGAATGAGCATTTTGGTGTACAACTAAGAGCAGGTGGCTTTTTAAATAAAATTGCTGACAGCATCAGAAGTTCCTCTGCATCAGATCATGAAAAAATAGCCATAGCCAAGGCACACATTCAGAAAAACATACACTGGAACGGCGGTATCAGATTGTTGGCAACTGAATATTTGTCGCATAATTATAAGAAAGCCTGGCAGGGTACTTCCGCAGATTTAAATCTAAGCCTGATTATTTTATTAAAAAAGATTGGTTTTGATGCCTATCCGGTAGCCTTGAGCACCCGTGATAATGGTTTACTGTCACCAGTTTTCCCTTCCATTAATAAGCTGAACAATGTGATTGCATTCGTTAAACTTGGTGATGAAAATTTACTCGTTGATGCCAGCGATAAGTACGCGCCGCCCGGCCTTTTACCAATAAGGTGTTTGAATTTGCATGGAAGAGTTATTGATGACAAGGACAATAGCTGGATTTCACTGGAACCCAGCCATAAATACAAGAAAAAAGTTTACTCCAGGATTTCAATCATGGATGATAAAACCATACAGTATCAGGTTGGTATTTCTCATGAAGGTTATTCAGCCCTGGAGCAAAGGGTGAATTTGGATAATATTGATTATAAGAAAACTCGCAAAAGCGCATTGGAAACCTTTCATAATGTTTCAATCAGCGAGTATGATATTACCGGTAAAGAAACGCTGGATAAACCCTTGAAAGAAAGTTTCATCCTAGAACAAACCGTGGCGGGTATGGGCAATTATTTGCTGATAAGTCCAGTTTTTGGTCAGATATTTACACAAAACCCATTCTTCTCAGAAGAGCGAAAGTATCCAATGGATTTTATCTATCCGATCAGTGAAAGCTATACCACAAATATTGAGCTTCCTGAAGGTTATGAAGTGGAAACAATGCCCGAATCTATCGCTTTTACCTTACCGGATAATGCAGGAAAACTTGTGTATATGCTTGGCAGAAACAATAATATAGTACAGTTGAATTGTTCTTTTGAAATGAATAAATTCATGTATAGTCCTGAGCAATACCAAGAGATGAAGCGATTTTTAGATCTGTACATTAGTAAAACAACCAGCCCAATTGTATTAAAAAAGATTTAAGATTGTTTTAAAACCCGGGAGATGCTTCGCGCAATTTTATTAAGGCGTATGCTTATTTTTATGATATAAAAAATGCATTCACTAATACTTAGCTAGTTTTATACTAGTGAGGATATTGATAAAATTTTCAATTGAAAAGGCCCCACATGAAAATGCAGGGCCTTTTTGCTTTAGGTAATATTGATTAAGGGCAGGGACTGAAAAAACTGCTTAACAGTTTTATCCATTGAGATATAGTGAGGTTACTCTCCTAATTCCCGGATCTTAATGCTTCTAAAAGCCACTGTATTGCCGTGGTCCTGCAGAAGGATGTGTCCCTTTTCGGCAAGACCAAAGTTTTTCCAGTCTTTGTATTTGCTAATGGCCACCAGGTCATTAAACTCCTGAGAACCCCGCTCATACTCCAGCACTTTAATGCCATTCAACCAGTGTTCTACCTTGTTATCAGGATAGACTATCAAGCGAGCCATGTTCCATTCGCCTATGGGACGCATAAAACGCTCCTGCTTTTCAGCGGTCTTAAGGTCATAGAGAGAGGCCAGCGTGCGGTTACCATCTCTTCCCATCTTCGCATCTGGGTGCTTTTCATCGTCCAGCAGCTGATATTCAAGACCGATTGCAGAAGCATTTTTAACATTTTCTTTTTCAGTCACAAAATACTTAATGCCACTGTTGGCACCTGCTGTGAGCTTAAACTGAAGCTGTAGTTCGAAGGCGCCCCATTGTTTTTCGGTTACAATGTCGCCGCCATTCACCGATTCCCCGCCACCAGATTCGAGCACCCGCAATTCACCGTTTTTTATTTCCCAACCACTTTTGGGGAATTGCTTTTTATAGGCGCCCCGCCAGCCCTGCGTTGTTTTACCGTCCCAGAGTAAAGTCCAGCCCTGGGCTTTTTCTTCCTCAGTGAGGGTGTTAGGCGCCAGGTTTACCACTAAAGCATCATGGTTCTCCCGGGGTTGCAGCGCAGTTGTTTTAATGCGAATGTTTCTCCACATAATTTCCTTACCAGCATCTGCTGCATCTCCTATGGAGTGTACCTGAAGTGCAATAAGGCCTTCATGTTGGAGTGTATCTACCAGGTTTGCAGCAGGCACGTCATTAAGCCAGGTTTTTATGTTGCGGCCAATGGCTTCCACACGCGCTTTGTTCCACTCTCCCTTTTTTAGGGCCGGTTGTGCATCCGGGTTCAGCGAAAGCGGGTATAACCAGCCTCTTCTGGATTCATCATAAATACCCCCTGTCCAGCTACGCCCAGAAGGGTCCAGCTCAAACTGGTAACCATGCACTTTGCCTTCCATCAGGGCAGGATCATGGATGCTGCGGAACTGGACACCACTGTTGAGGTCATTGTTTAATTTAAACTCAAATTCAAGAATGAAATCGCCATAGGTCTTTTCAGTGGCCAGAAAGCTGTTAGGTGAGTCGGTTACAGTGGTACCCACCACCACACCATCTCTTACCTGGTAAGTGGCGGTGCCGTTCACTTGTTTCCAGCCACTCAGGTCTTTGCCATTAAAAAGGGTAATCCACTCATCTGCCGTGGTGTTCTGCTCAGCCACCGAAGGCTGGCAGGCTGTGTTTACAGCAAAAAGGGCCGCAACCGGTAGCAAGCGGGGATACGTCAGGAGCTTTGTAATATCTTTCATGGAATGCATAGGTCTCTGTATAATTTATCCCAGCACAATCTCTTGTGTGTTATCGTTGAAGGTTACTTTTTTTCCGGTATGCAGGGCAGTCGTACACATCAGGTTGGCAACCGAGTGGTTGTAACCCGCTTTAACATCGGCATTGGGTGTTTTTCTGCTCCGGATGCAATCCATCCAGTTTTTCATGTGTGCGCTGGTGAGTACATCGTAGCCCATGTTTGCGTCTGTTGCCGCTTTTACCTTGGTTTCTATGGAGCGTTCTTCCAGCAGATTTTCTTTCATGCCCATGGCCTTTGCCATATCTTTGGTAAGGCCTCCTTCAGGACTGATTGTATTAGTATCCAGGTTCAGCATGCCACCATTAGAAAAATAAAGCTCCTTGATGCCACCGGCAGCATTGTGCATGCGCGAGGAGTAGACTACCTGAAAGCCTTTTGTCTTATCATCCTTGGGTCCGTAATCAAACACTGCGGTCATGGTGTCGGCATTTTCGCGGCCATCTTTCCAGACATAGACGCCCCCATTGGCCACC
>JASLAE010000165.1 GCA_030147305.1 Cesiribacter sp. | reverse complement strand
CCTTCCCGCACGGTGCACCTGACCCGTCGCCCCTTTAACGATGCCAGTGGTAAAAAGCTGCGCCGCTGGCTGGGCCTTGATGAAGCTACTTTCTGGAACCAGTCACTGCTCTATATTACTGCGGTTGGGCGCTGCTATCCTGGCAGTACGGGCAAAAAAGGCGGTGGAGATCTGCCGCCCTCACCAATCTGTGCTCCTAACTGGCTGGCAAAAGAGGTGGCCTTGCTGGAACCTCAGCTCTACATCCTCATCGGCGGGCACGCCGCCCGCTATTGCTTTGGTAAGAAAAAACTCTCGGAGCTGGTGTTCGAGGAGCTTAGTTACCGGGGTAAGCCTGCTTTTGTGCTGCCACATCCGTCACCCCTGAACATGAAATGGTTTAAAGATCATCCTGATTTCGAAATGCTGGTGGTGCCGGGACTCCAGACTGCTGTGAGTGCGGCACTTACCGGAGTACGGAGTGCAGTGGCTTAAAAAGCTATGTATAAAGAAAAGCCCAGCAGGCTTTACCTACAGGGCTTTTTTGATGCCAGGAAATACCAGCGTGGAATACTCGTTAAAATAGCTTTTCAGCGGGAGGCGTCACTCCTTTTAAGCGGAGATAAATAGTAGTCTGCCCACGGTGATGGGTCTGATGTTCAAAGGCTTTGTCTATCGCCAGGCCGGTAGCGATCTGCATATCGAAGAAGTTAATGTTCGTAGAAAGCTGTTCTTCCTTTATGCCTTCAACAGCTTTGATAGCATAATCATAGCTTTCCATGACTATTTTTGTCAGCGCCTCTTTTGTTTTAAACGCCTCCATTTTCTCCAGGTCCTTGTCCTGATATGGATTGGGGATGCCTGCAGCAGCGGAAAAAAACATAAAATTGGCACTGGCAATGTGCAGCATCTGTTCAGCAAAGCTTTTCACTTCCGGCGTAGGCTTAAAGTTTAGGCCGTCGGCTGGCATGGCATCCAGGTACTCCTTCGTATACTCTTTGGCCCGGTTCCAGTCTTTCATCATTTGCTCTTTAGAAGCCGCGGCAGGTGTAGTGGCCACAGCAGTAGAAATGCTGAAAAAGAAGAGTACAAGCAGCTGCCACATGCGTAGCGAAGGGTTGAAAGAAGTGATTCGTTTCATGATTCTTGAAAGATAAAAATGGTATGGGAAAGTAAAAATTGAATTCTCTGCTTTTGGCTAGGGCAGATTATGCTGTTATATTACTATATTCTTTTGGTATTATAAAATAGAGAGGCAGTGCTTTGCTCAATAATCAGTTGACAGGAGCCCTGCAGCTTAGGGGTTCTCCCTTCATTCATTGCCCTGCCTGGTGGCGCGCACCATTTCTTTTTTACCGGGTGCTCCGGGCAAGGTCTCTACCTGCAGCCCGGCTGCTTTTAAATCGCGTTTCAGCTGCCCTTTGGCACAGTAAGTGGTAAAGACTGCACCAGCTGCCATGGTCCGGATGGTTTTATCCAGCAGCGTCTTCTCCCATAATTCCGGCTGTTTGCTGGGGGCAAAGGCATCAAAAAAGATAACATCAAAATAATTGTCGGGCAGCTTTACTTCTTCCAGCTTCTGCTGTTTTTTGTGCAGAATAAAATGATCGTAGAGCAACACATCTTCTTCCCATGGTGCCTGGTGCAGCAGTAAAAAGCCCTGTTCGCTGCCAGTAAGCTGTGCATAGTTGAGCTGCCTGGCAGTTTCCAGAGAAACAGGATAAGGCTCCAGGGTGGTGAAATGGAGCCTGATCATTCTCTGCTGTGCCCATTGCAGTGCTAAGATTGCATTAAGTCCGGTGCCAAAACCAATCTCCAGCAGCTGCAGGCTATCTGCCGCGGGCTGCTGTGCCAGCCAGACATCCAGCCCCATCTTAATAAAAACGTACTGCGATTCCTGCAGGGCGCCATGGTGCGAGTGATAGGTTTCGTCCAGGACCGGGTTGTACAGGCTGTGGCTGCCATCCCGGGTCTGGATAAGCTGCGGCTGTTGCTGGTGTGCCTCCTGCTGCATCAGATCCGCTTGTAGGTATGGTTTTCTATATCCGTATTGGGACTGATGCGATAGATCATGGCCACTGCATACGCAGAGACACCCTCTTGTCGGCCCACAAAGCCCAGCCGTTCAGTGGTGGTAGCTTTGATGGAGATGTCCTCTACCCGTACCTTCATGACCTCAGACAGTGCCTGCTGCATGCGCGCAATGTGGGGGCGCAGTTTTGGTATTTGCAGGCATACAGTCGAATCGATGTTGGCCACTTCATACCGATGTTCCCGGAGCACATCCATTACCCGGGCCAGTAATTTTTTGCTGTCAATGCCCTTGTATTGGGGATCGGTATCTGGAAAATGAGCTCCAATATCACCAAGATTGGCAGCGCCCAGCAGTGCATCACATATCACATGAATGAGTACGTCGGCATCGGAATGGCCTACTGCGCCGTGGGTATGTTCTATTTGAATGCCGCCGAGCCAGAAGGCCTGTCCCTCTGCCAGCTGATGTACATCGTAGCCCATACCGATGCGGTACTGCGGCATATGTGTTGGGTTGATCATGCGTGCTTGGGTTTAGCTACGTAGTGAAGGGTAGCTGAATTTTCGGGTACCAGAATCTCCTGCGCCATGGCTTTAACATCTGCTGCCGTAACGGCCTGAATGTAGCCTGCTTCTTTGTTTACCAGGTCTGGATCGCCCAGCAGGGCACCGAAGGCCAGGTTCATGGCGCGGTTCAGGAGCTCTATTTCTGAAAAGACCAGGGTAGATTCTGCCTGGTTCTTTACCTTCTGCAGCTCCTCTTCGGAGATGCCTTTCTGCACCTGTTGAATAATGGCTGTAATTTCCGCTTCGGCCTGCTGGTGGGTAAAGCCTGGCTTTAATTTCCCGCTGATCACCAGGAGGCCTGGTTCTACCGAGCCGGTTACGTAGGCAGAGATATCGGCAAACATCTGGGTGTCGCGTACCAGGCGCTGGTAGAGGAGGCTGCTTTTGCCCCTGCCCAGCACATCGCTCAGTAAATCTGCAGTATAGTAGCGGGTGTCCTGACGGCCCGGCATGTGAAAGGTTTTGTAGAGGGCATTCAGCGGCACATCGGCTTCAATGGTTTCGAGCCTGGCTTCTAATTGCTTTTCTTCAGCTGGCAACTGGCGATGATAAGGAGCACCAGCCGGAATCGGCCCAAACCATTTTTCGGTCATGGCCTTCACTGTTTCGAACGCTACAGGGCCGGCCACCACCATAATGGCATTGTTGGGCAGGTAATACTTAAAGAAGAAGCGCTGCACATCTTCCAGCGTAGCATCCTCAATATGTTTTATTTCGCGGCCAATGGTTGCCCAGCGATAAGGGTGCTTTTGATAAGCCAGCGGCCGCAGTTTTAGCCAGGCATCGCCATAAGGCTGGTTCAGGTAGCGTTGCTTAAATTCTTCGATCACCACCTTGCGCTGTACCTCCAGTACCTTGGGGTCAAAGCTCAGGCTCATCATGCGGTCGCTTTCAAGCCAGAAAGCCGTTTCCAGGTTTTCTGCCGGTAAGGTTATGTAGTAGTTGGTGATGTCGGGCGAGGTAAATGCATTGTTCTCGCCACCCACCCGCTGCAGGGGTTCATCGTAGGAAGCAATGTGCTGGCTGCCGCCAAACATCAGGTGCTCAAACAGGTGCGCAAAGCCCGTCTTGTGCTCATCTTCATCCTTAGAGCCTACATTGTACAAAATATTAACTGCCGCCATGGGCGTAGTAGTATCTTCATGGACAAACACCTGAAGGCCGTTGGCCAGTATAAACGCTTTATAATCTATCATTCGTTTGTTCGTTGCTTATTGCTGGTCGTTACCTTCCGGAAGATACAACGTCTTCTGTTAAGGTATAGGGTACGTAAGGGATTGAAAATAATAACCGCTGCAGCAGAATGCTGTTTTCATGAGCACGCTTCATGCCAGATGCACAAAATTTTACATTTCCTGCTTCACTGTGGCCCCTCAGGAGACACTTTAAAATCCAATTAATCCCTCAATATAAGGCCATATCTTACCTGACCCATAGAGCAAAGTTAAAAAATATTTTACAGCTCCGATGAAAGAGGTACATTTGATGTGGAATAGTATTTTTATATGAATTTTGACAGGTCCAATTTTTCAGACAACGAATTACTAGGCATTTACGAGGCCCTGGTGTGGCCCCGCATGATAGAAGATAAAATGCTGATTTTGCTGCGGCAGAATAAAATCAGCAAATGGTTCTCCGGCATCGGCCAGGAAGCAGTGGCCGTAGGGACTACGCTGGCGCTGGAGCCGGATGAGTACATACTGCCCATGCACCGTAACCTGGGTGTATTCACTACCCGCCATGTACCATTTGAGCGCTTATTTGCTCAGTTTCAGGGAAAAAAGTCTGGTTTTACCAAAGGACGCGACCGTTCCTTTCATTTCGGAACCAAAGAGCACCACATCGTGGGCATGATCTCGCACCTGGGTCCGCAGATGGCGCTGGCCGATGGCATTGCCCTGGGACATAAGCTGGACGGGGAGAAAAAAGTGGCGCTGGTATTTACCGGTGATGGCGCCAGCTCAGAAGGCGATTTCCACGAAGCCCTTAATGTGGCAGCTGTATGGGATTTACCTGTAATCTTTGTGGTAGAAAACAATGGCTACGGTTTGTCAACGCCCAGCAGCGAGCAGTTCCGCTTCAAATACTTTGTCGAGAAAGGCCCCGGCTACGGCATGGACGCTGTGCAAATAGACGGCAACAACATTCTGGAAGTTTACAGCACCATAAAGCGGCTGGCTGCCGAGCTGCGGGAAAACCCGCGTCCGGTACTGGTAGAGGCGCTTACCTTCCGCATGCGCGGTCACGAGGAAGCCTCGGGCACCAAGTATGTGCCCCAGGCACTGTTTGAGGAATGGGGCCGAAAAGACCCGGTCGACAACTACGAGCGTTTCCTGATGCAGGAAGGGGTGCTCACAGAGGAAGTGCGCAGCACGATCCGGGGCGCTATCAGCAAAGAAATTGAAAAAGGGCTGCAGCAGGCCTTTGCCGAGCCGGAGCCCGATGCCAGTACGGCAGCAGAGCTGGAGGATATGTATGCACCCTACGTGCAGCAGGTAGTGGAGCCAGCCACCGATGAGCAGGAAGAGCGCAGGTTTATTGATGCTATTTCTGATGGGCTGCGCCAAAGCATGGAAAGATACCCCGAGCTGGTGCTCATGGGGCAGGATATTGCAGAATATGGCGGTGTATTTAAGATAACGCAGGGTTTTGTAGAAGCATTTGGGAAAGAAAGGGTACGCAACACCCCGCTTTGCGAATCTGCCATTATTGGTGCAGGGCTTGGCCTGAGCATCAAGGGGCACAAAGCCATGGTAGAGATGCAGTTTGCAGACTTTGTAACCTGTGGCTTTAACCAGATTGTAAACAATCTTGCCAAGATTCATTACCGCTGGGGCCAGCAGGCCGATGTGGTGGTGCGCATGCCAACGGGTGCCGGGTCAGCGGCAGGGCCTTTCCATTCTCAAAGCAACGAGGCCTGGTTTTTTCATACACCAGGGCTGAAGGTGGTCTATCCCTCCACCCCCTACGATGCCAAAGGATTACTGAATGCTGCCATTGAAGACCCTAATCCGGTTATTTATTTCGAACATAAAATGCTGTACCGTTCTTTGAGCGAGGCCATACCCACCGATTACTACACCCTGCCCATTGGCAAGGCACGCGTAGTGCAGGAAGGTGATGAGCTTAGCATTATTACCTACGGTATGGGCGTGCACTGGGCTAAGCAGCTTGCCGATAGCCTGAATCTTTCTGCCTACATCCTGGACCTGCGCAGCCTGTTGCCCTGGGACCAGGAGGCGGTTGCCGAAGCCGTAAAAAGAACAGGTAAGGTGCTGGTGCTGCACGAAGATACGTTAACCGGTGGTATAGGCGGCGAGATAGCCGCCTGGATTGCCGAGCACTGCTTTAGCTGGCTGGATGCTCCCGTAATGCGGGAAGCCAGTCTGGATACGGCCGTACCCTTTGCCCCGCCACTGGAGCAGAATTTTCTGCCCAAAAGCAGGCTGAAAGAAAAGCTGGAGGCGCTGTTGGCCTTTTAGTTTGAACTATTCAACAACAGATGCTGTAGTAAAAAAATTAACTTAAACGCTTTGAAGCGGCTCAAAACATTTCGAATTCCCTTCTTTTTGCTGCTGTTGCTGGGTTGCCTGCTGCTGGGCCAGCGTGCGCAGGCGCAGGTAGGCGATCCCGATAAGGTCTTAAAGACCGAAAAGCAGAAAAAGAAGCCAAAGAAAAAGAAGCGTAAAGATCCCAATCCTTCCTCCAGCGACAGGGTGGAGGACCCAAAGCGGCAAAGAAAAGTAAAGCTTAAGCCGGGAGACTTCAGCAATGAAGAAGGCCAGCCCAAGAATGACGATCACTACGACCCGCGATTAAATGGCGATAAGTTTAATAACCGGAAGGTTAAAAAACAGCGCCAGCCCAAGGGAACGGTAGATCAGGGTAAGGTGCAGGTAAAGAAAGGCTCTGTTCAGAAGCCAGGCACGCACTATACCGAGCGTTCTAAAAAGGATGAAAAGGAAGTTACCCAGCGCAGGGGTACACAACATCCGGGCAATAACACCATCAAACAAAAAGAAGTAGACCAGCCAGGCGTAGTATATGATGCGAAAGATCGGCTGAAGGCACGTAAACGTCAGCGGCTGCCAGGTACCACCAGTGATGGCAATATTACGGTAAAGCGAAAAGATGTGGACCAGCCCGGCCAGGTGTATAACCACAAAGAGCGGCAGAAAGCATTAAAAAAGCAGAAGTTACCGGGTACTTCACATTCAGGGAACATGACGGTGAAAACTTCGGACATTAATGCGCCGGGTACCCACCACAGCGAAAGAAAAGATAAGGCAGCCCAGCGCTACAGCAGTTATGATGCAGCCCGCAATGCAGGCAGGTTTTCGGTAAAGAAAAAATGGATACGCGAACCTGGCGTACACTGGTCTGAGCGAAAGGCCTCTTTTGCCAAACAATACAACAGCACCGAAGCCGCCAGCCATGGAGGAACTGTAAAAGCCATGTCGAAGCGGCAAAAGGCGCGTTATTACGGCGATTTGTCCGAAAAGATAAGCCAGTACCAGGGCAACATTAAGGTGAAAAAACGCTTACAGGCAGACATGCACCCCAGTGTGGTGGCAAGTAAAAGCATGCGGTCGCTGGCACAAAAAGAAAGAGCACGCAACCATAGCCGCTGGATTAACCGTATCTTTAATAGTAAAGAACAACCTAAATCTGTGAAGGCCAGGGACCGCAAGCCTAAATACGATAAAAAGGAGAGCGAAATTTGGTATGACTGATATGAACTGGAATACATTAGATAATGAGCTTACACTGGATCAGCTAAAAGGCAAAAGCTTTGAGCATCCGGTTGTAATCTTTAAACATAGCACCCGTTGTCCTATTAGCCAGATGGCGCTTAGCTGGTTTGAGCGCTCCTGGAAAGAAGAAGAAATGGGTGCCGTTGCGCCATACTTCCTGGACCTGATCCAGAACAGACCTGTATCGAACAAGATAGCAGAAACCTTTGGCGTACATCACGAATCGCCACAACTGCTTCTGATCGATAAAGGAACCTGTACCTACCACCGTTCACATTCTAATATTTCTTATAAAGACCTTAAAAAGCAGTTGGAGCAGGACTCTTAAAAGTTAAATACGAGGTTCTGTTGAATATCCGGATGCAGGCTTTTGGCTACCGGGCAGGTAAGGGCCACCTTTTTAAGTGTCTGAAGCTGTTGCGGGCTGGCTGTGGCGGCACCCTCCCAGTCCATCTGTACGTCTATGGCAACAATTCTGCGGGGTGGGGTAGTGCTCATGTGCTTGGTTACCTGCCAGCGGAGTCCGCTTAGGTCCAGGCCTTCCCGCTGGGCCCAGATGCCCATGATGGTGGCCATACAGCTGCCCAGTGCGGCACATACCAGGTCTGTGGGTGAAAATGCTTCTCCCTTGCCGTTGTTGTCTACAGGAGCATCTGTAATGATGCTTTTGCCGGATTGTTCATGACGGGATTCAGTACGCAGATCTCCCTCATATATGCCAGTGCTGGTTGCCATAAACTAGTTTGCTATTTTTTTGTTAATCTATTAATTACTACCTTCAAACATACACAGATCTTTTTTCTTTCCATGAAGAGAAATCTTTTTTGCAGCATTACGCTCGCCCTTCTGATGACGTATACCTCTGCAGCATTTGCGCAGCAGGCACGGGAGGAAGGAGAAGAATATACCCGGGAATTTGTCTGGGGCATCAACAAAAATACCAATGGCGGTCATATTGGCGGCTTAAATGTAAAGTATGCGCGCCGCACCGGTAAAGAATCTTTCAGAACTTTTGGCTTTGAGGTAGTAAACGTTAAACACCCTAAAGAAGCCAGTGTGCCGGCCTTCTCCGGTGGCAGATACATTTTAGGAAAACAGAACTACCTCTACAGCCTGCGTTTTAGCTACGGACTGGAGCAACTGCTGTTCCGCAAGGGCCCGCAGCAGGGAGTGCAAATATCTGCGTTGGCTTCTGCCGGACCAACACTGGGGATTATTGCTCCTTATTATATCGAAATTGGCAACGGAACTTTTACCACCACCGTGCAGTACGATCCCAATGCTACTGACCCGCCACATAACTCAGGGACAATCTTTGGTACCGGCCGGCCGCTGGAAGGCATTGGCGAAAGCAGTTTTACCGCAGGCTTGCATGCACGTGTGGGCTTCAGCTTCGAATTTGGTACATTTAAATCCAGCGTAAGCGGGCTGGAAGTAGGGGTTATGCTGGAGGCTTTTCCCAATGAAGTGGTCCTGCTGCCCATGTCGGAAAACAGGGCTATTTTTCCTTCGGCCTATTTAACATTTTTCCACGGATCGCGCCGCTAGGGTAACTGGCGGTTCTGCCAATTAATACGTACCTTTGCAGCGTATCTTTAGGAGGTTTTCTGATGATTGAACTACCCGTTATTTCTGCTGAAGTAACTAAAAATAAGAAGCCCAACTGGCTGCGGGTAAAGCTACCCATTGGTAAAGAATACGCCCGTGTTCGCCAGATTGTAGACGAAAATAAACTCCATACGATTTGCGAGAGCGGCAACTGCCCTAACATGGGCGAGTGCTGGGGCGCAGGCACCGCTACTTTCATGATTCTGGGCAACGTATGCACACGCTCCTGCAGCTTCTGTGCCGTGGCCACAGGCCGGCCACCGGAATACGACGAAGACGAACCGCGGCGTGTAGCGGAAGCTATTAAGGTAATGGGGGTAAAGCATGCGGTGCTCACTTCTGTAAACCGTGATGAGTTAAAAGACCGGGGTGCTGAAATATGGTATCAGACCGTGCGCCAGGTAAAAGAGCTTTCTCCTGCAACTACCATAGAAACTTTAATTCCTGATGTAAAAGGCAACTGGGCCGCGCTGGAGCGTATGATCAGTGCCGGGCAGGAAGTGGTAAGCCACAACATGGAAACCGTAGAGCGGCTGTACCGCCGGGTACGCCCGCAGGCGAAATATGAACGAAGCCTGGAGCAGACCCGGCGCACCAAAGAATGGGGGAAACGTACCAAATCCGGCATCATGCTGGGACTGGGCGAAACCCAGGACGAAGTTTTTAAAGCTATGGATGATCTGGTAGCCCATGGCCTTGATATCCTTACACTTGGCCAATATTTGCAGCCCACCCGCATGCATATTGAAGTAGCCGAGTTTATAAGGCCTGAAGTCTTTGAAATGTACAAAGAGGAAGGGTTAAAAAGAGGGTTGAAATATGTAGAATCCGGTCCTTTGGTACGCTCTTCTTATCACGCCGAGCGGCATGTAAACGTATAATAGCACTATTCTAAGCTATTGCAAGGCCTTCCTTTACTGGAAGGCCTTTCTTTTTTTTATTTTTCTTACCTCGGACAGATAGTGCGTGGTCTTGCGTTTTTATCTAGGGCAGAAGGACTTAGCTTTGTATCATTAGGTTTTCATGTAGCAGTAAAAATCCTTTTCGAGAGTTGAAGAATGAGTTAAAGGCTGCCTCTTAGAGGCAGCTTTTTCTATTTGTGGGGTTGGATAATAAAGTGATGAAATATATTCTGTTATTCATCTTGTCGGGCTGCCTGTTGCAGGCTTGCCAGGAGGCTGTACCACCAGAACCCCTGGCGGATGTAGAGGCGCTGCATGCCGGACCAGCGGCAGTTTATACAATAGCGCGTGGGCAGCACCAGTCTACCCTTACGTACAAGCCTGTTGAGGCATATGCTTTATCTTTTCTGGCCAGGTTCGATAGTTCTGCCATCTATACTGCCAGCAATCCCCTAAACCAGGCAGATATTAATAAGCTGCTGGGCCTGGCAGACTGTGGCACCCATCACCATATCAACAGTGCCCGCTTTGGCTGGCGCTGGTATAAAGAGCAGCTGCAGATTTTTGCATACACCTACAATAATGGTGAGCGCCATAGCCAGTACATCGGCAGCGCAGCCCTGGGTACTTATCATCACTATTATATAGGTTTTGAAGAAGATGCCTATGTCTTTCGGCTGGAAGATTGGGAAGTAAAGCTTCCCAGAGCCTGCACAGGTCCGGCCATCGGTTATAAGCTTTTCCCCTACTTTGGAGGAGATGAAGCCGCGCCACAAGACATTACCCTTTGGGTGGTAGAGGAGTAGGAGGGTAAGGCTAATCTGCGGAGAGCCATCTGTCAACTAAATGTAACAGCGCATCCATATGGCAGGAATTTATAGTCAGTTTAATTATGCATGCAACCTTTCTTTATAGAAATGCATCTGCATTGTTATAAAAAGAATTGATTATGAGCAGAACCTTAAATGTCACCCTGATTACCGTTTTGGCATTTGGCATACACTTCCTTTTCGATGATATCTATTTTAAGGATATCAGAGGCTCACTCAATGAAGTGATGAATCAATTGGGCATAAGCCACATCCTGGCCTATCTCATTGTTGGAATTCCAATTTTTGCCGGCACACTTTTAATCAGTAAAAAGAATGAGTTTTTTAAAAATCTGGGTTTAGACAAGAGCTTTTTAAAGGCATTGATATTCGCAGTGGTCTGTACCTTGCCTATGTTTTTAGGGTTTGCACTCTTCTTTGACCTGAATACAGAGATAAAGCTAGATCGCTTATTGATTGCTATCCTGGCTGCCGCATTTTTCGAAGAACTCTACTTTAGAGGTTTCCTGTTTGGTCAGCTGTATAAACATACCTCGTTGGGGTTTATAGCGTCTGTTTTATTAGGAGCGTTACTCTTTGGGCTGATACATTTGTATCAAAGCAATGATTTGATCGAACTAATCGGCATATTCCTTATCACTTTTTTAGGTGCTATTCTATTTGCATGGGTGTACGTGGAGTGGAATTATAACTTATGGGTTCCCATAATGCTTCATTTGCTGATGAATTTAGCCTGGGAAATGTTTAATGTAAGTGATAATGCCCTGGGAGGAATTTACTCGAATGTTTTTAGAACAGTTACGATTGCTTTGATCATTGCTATAACCATTTTGTATAAAAAGCGAAAAGGTATTCCTCTGGAGGTAAACAGGAATACCTTTTTAATGAAAAAACGGGCTACAACAGTGTATGTAAAAAATAGCGGCTTAAGTACCGAAACGCGAGGAACAACTTAAAATAAAGACCTGGTATAAGCCTCAAAGGTAGTATGTGGACATCCGCTACTTTTCATATACAAGACGTTGGTTATCCTGCAGTTTAATCCACCAGCTCTGCCTGCAGAACAATTTCTACCGCTGCAAGCGCCTGTGAAATAGGGCAGGTGTTTTTGGCATTGGTCGCCAGCTCCACCAGCTGTGCTTTTGAGATACCAGGCACGCTTGCCTTCAGCTTCAGGGTTATTTTAGCAACCTTATAGTGTACGCCTTCATTGCTCATTTCTACAACAGCTTCAGTATCCAGCATTTCAGGGGTAAAGCCTGCTCCACCTATCTGAAAGCTCAGGGCCATGCTAAAGCAGCCTGCATGTGCTGCAGCCAGTAATTCTTCCGGGTTGGTCCCCAGCCTGCCATCTTCGTTCTGGAAACGGGTCTTAAAAGAGTAAGGGTGTTGCTGAAAAGCGCCGCTTCTGGTGGTAAGTGTGCCGGTTCCTTCTAATCCGCTGCCTTTCCAGACAGCATTTGCTGTACGTATCATAGTTAATTTTTTTTAAGAGCCTGAATTTTTTTCTGGTCATTCCCGGCAGCATCTACAGAGCTGTTGAAACATCTGATCCTCTATAAAAGCAGGAGTTCAACAATGGTTGCTTTTTTGCTCAGATGGCCGGTTTAATAGTGAAATAATGAAAAATATAGGGAAGAAAAAAAGGACTTACCCCATTATAAAAAGCTATACTTTGCGAGCAGGAGCGCTTCAGTACCAGCGAAGAAGCCGGTTTTTTTACCTATACTGATGACAGCAGTGAACCCCCTGTACACATCAATAGTAATAATGCTTTACATTTACGCTGTCTATTAAACAAGTGAAAGATGAAGCATAGTTTAACCCTGTTCCTCCTCCTTTTTATTTTAATAAGCAAAGGTATGAGTCAAACATTAGTAATGCCCTTGTGGAAAGGTGCTGTTCCCAATAGCAAAGAGACAGATGAAACAGAAATACGGGAAGAGGGGGATTTGTTGTGGATTAAAAATGTGCAGCAACCGGCTATTGAAGTTTACCTTCCTACCAAACAAAGTGCAACCGGGCAGGCCGTAGTTATCTGTCCGGGTGGAGGCTATGGCGCGCTAGCCTACGACTGGGAGGGCATGGACATTGCCAAATGGTTTAATGGCAAAGGCATTGCCGCAATTGTGCTAAAATACAGGTTGCCCAATTCCAGATCAGTTGTGGTTCGGCATGAAGTGCCGCTGCAGGATGCACAAAGAGCACTAAGGCTTACCCGCCACCATGCCGCTTCCTGGAACATCGATGCCGGGAAGATTGGCGTCATGGGCTTTTCTGCCGGTGGTCACCTGGCAGCAACTTTGGGTACGCACTTCGACCAGAAGATGGCCTCCTCTACCAACGATGCCATAGATGCCCTGAGCGCCAGACCAGATTTCATGGTGCTGGTCTATCCGGTTATTACCTTAAAGGAACCTCACACGCACATGGGCTCCAGAAATTCGCTGCTGGGAGAAAAGGCCAATCCGGAACTGGTGGCACTCTATTCCAACGAATTGCAGGTAAAAGCAAATACGCCGCCAACCTTTATTGTGCATTCTGCCGATGACGAGGCAGTGCCTGTTGAGAACAGTCTTTTATTTTATCAGGCTTTAATTAAGCAGGGGGTGTCTGCGGAGATGCACCTCTACCCGGCAGGAGGCCATGGCTATTCCCTGGCTATTAACAAAGGCTATTTACAAGGCTGGACCGATCGCCTGCACGATTGGTTGCAGCATCTCCAAAAATAAATGGCTCATGTAAGACCTTTGTTCTTTGCGCTATGTGTACTGCTCTAAACCTAACAGGGTTCCTTATGCGTAGGTAAAGGTATGAAAGCAATAGTTTATACAATACTGATAGTTGTTATGGGTCTTCAGGCTTGTTCTCAGGGACAGGATTCGGCTGATCGAGCACGATCAACGGCGGAAGCAGGTAATGAACCACTGCCGGAAGCAGTCGTAACAGCCCTGAACAGCAATGTGCTGAAGGATACCGTAGTAAAAACAGAAGCGGAATGGCGGAAGATCCTGAGTCCTCCAGCCTATCAGGTGCTGCGTGAAGAAGGTACAGAGACGCCTTTCAAAAACGAATACAACGACAATAAAAAAGGAGGGATCTATTCGTGTGCGGCCTGCGAAAATCCAATGTTTACTTCAGAGACAAAATTTGACTCAGGCACTGGTTGGCCAAGCTTTTAT
>JASLAE010000154.1 GCA_030147305.1 Cesiribacter sp. | reverse complement strand
AGCGCTTCAATGGGAGCCAGCGGTTCGGGAGCAGGCTTAATAACTTTTCGATAGAGATTGAAAACAAATGGAGCGTGTAAAGAATGTTCATTTACAGCATCCAGCCAGTAGGTTAACCAGGCACCTGCCTGAAAGCACTTCTGCTGCCAGCGGTTCGGGAGCATTAATTCAGCTTAAAGGGGGCAATCATGATAAATTCAGGGATTTTTACCCTAAATTTTTTACCATCAAGGATGCGCTCCATCAGGTAGGTACCATACATTCTGCCCATACCGGATTTAAGGTTGCAACCCGATACGTACTCATGGCTCTCGCCCGACTCCAGCACAGGCTGTTGCCCAACCACACCTTCTCCCTCAACTTCGCGAATAAGGTTGTTGGCATCGTGGATATACCATTGTCTGCGAAGCAGTTGCACGGTATGCTGACTGTTATTTTCTATACTGATGCGATAGGTGAAGACGTAATGCATTTGCCCAGGGCTTGAATATTCAGGCTGATAGGCGGTTTCTACGCTTACCTTCACACCTTGGGTAACTTCCGAAACCATTCTTGCGCTTTTTACTTAAACTAACTAAATATACGGAGAAATTAGCGATATAGCTGAGCTAAAATCTAAAATACAACAATCTACCGCATGGATGTAAAAATAGCACCCTCATGGAAAGAAAAGTTGTCGCAGGAATTTGAAAAACCCTACTTCCAGGAGCTAACTGGTTTTGTGCGGCAAGAGTATGGGGAACATAAAGTTTATCCCCCGCCAGGCCTTATTTTCAATGCCTTTGCCCACTGTTCCTACGATGAGGTAAAGGTAGTTATTCTGGGGCAGGATCCCTACCACAATCCAGGACAGGCCAATGGCCTTGCTTTTTCTGTGGCTGACGGTGTAACCCCGCCCCCCTCGCTGCAAAATATCTATAAGGAGATCAGCGATGAATTTGGCAAGCCTGTCCCCAAGTCTGGTAACCTGGAACATTGGGCCGACCAGGGGGTGCTCCTGCTCAACGCTACCCTTACGGTGCGGGCGCACCAGCCCGGTAGTCACCAGAAAAAAGGGTGGGAAGAATTTACCGATACGGTCATACAGCTGCTTTCTCAGGAAAAAGAACACCTGGTTTTTATGCTCTGGGGGGCCTATGCCCAGAAAAAAGGTACCATCATTGACGAGCATAAGCATTTGGTGCTTAAATCAGCGCACCCTTCACCCTTTGCTGCCAACCGCGGCTTTTTTGGTAATAATCACTTCAAAAAAGCAAATGAATACCTGCAGCAGCAGGGTAAGGAGCCTATTGACTGGTAATGAGGTTTTATCTGGTACAATGAATTATAAGAAGGAAATTGTAGTAGTGGTAGCCGCCCATAAGTAGTGCAAATTATTATGGGCTTATCACCTACTACTTTATCCCTTTAAAGATGCGTTCCCAGCGGACCTTACTGAAAAAGCTTTCATATTGATCCAGCGACAGCCAGGTGAAGAGCGCTTTGCCTACCAGGTGGTCGTGTGGTACAAAGCCCCAGTAGCGGGAATCAAGGGAGTTATGGCGGTTGTCGCCCATCATAAAATAATAGTCCTGCTGAAAGGTGTAGGATTCCATGGGCTGGCCATTGATGACTACTTTTCCATTCTGTAATACCACTGCTTCGGGATCGTGCCCTTCGTAATGCTTGATGGTGTTGAAATACAAGGCAATGTTTTCTTCGGTCAGGGAAATGGTCATGCCCTGGGCTGGTATGACCAGTGGACCGAAATTATCCAGGTTCCAGGGAAGTGCCTGGTAAGCTTCCGGCAGCACGCCAGCTTCTTTTTCACCTTCCGGGAACTCTATCCGTTCAACGCCTTTTACATAAGCCAGTGCTTCAATCTCTTTGGCAGCGCTGGCGGTAAGGCTTGCCATCAAACCATCGCCATACAGTTGGGCATCATACAGCTTGTGCTGTCTGATGAAGCGTTCACTGGGGGCACCTTCCAGCTTAATCATGTACATGAATTGCATTTCATCAGGTTTGGGTTCGGCAGTGCCATTTACAAATACCTGCTGATTTTGAATGCTTAGCGTGTCTCCCGGCAGGCCAACCGCCCGTTTAATATAATTGCTGCGAAGGTCTACCGGATGCTCAAGCTCTGTAGGATAGTTAAAGACCACCACATCGCCACGCTTTACCTTGCTTAAGGCAGGGAGCCGGTACTGGGGCAGCTGTATCCAGTCAAGGTAGGAGGGAATATCAGTGCCCCAAATTTTCTGGTGGCTAAGCGGGATTTGCAGGGGCGTGACAGGTGTCGCTACTCCATAATGCAGCTTGCTGACCACCAGGAAATCACCAACCAGCAATGTGCGTTCCATTGAGCCGGTGGGTATGGTATAGGGGGTGAAGATGAGCCAGCGGATAATCGTTGCAGCTATTACAGCAAAAAGTATCGCATCCAGCCACTCCCGGCTTGCTGATTTTGTTTTTTGAGTTGCTTCCTTTTTGCGAACTCTGGCTTGTTTGATTTTTGTGATCATATAGGCGCACGTGACCATTAGGCACTATTACAAAGATAATCACTGGTTTTTTACCCTGTTTACCGCCTGTGTAAATGTTGTCTGTCCGTAGCAGGCTTATAATTTTAATAAAAAAAGCCGCTCGGGAGGAGCGGCTTGTAAGGATTTCTTTTTGAACGATTATTCAATGCCGGTAAAGATTCTGTTCCAGCGGACTTTGCTCAGGAAACTCTCGTAGTAATCCATTGACATCCAGATGAAGAGCGCTTTGCCAACAATATGGTCCTGCGGTACAAAGCCCCAGTACCGGGAGTCCAGCGAGTCGTGGCGGTTATCGCCCATCATAAAGTAATAGTCCTGCTGAAAGGTGTAGGTATCTACAGCCTGCCCTTTGATGCTTATTTTACCTTCTGCCATGACCACATCATCCGGGTCATAGCCTTCGTAGTACTTTATGGTATTGAAATACTTGGCGATATTTTCTTCTGAAAGATCTATCGTCATACCCTCGGCAGGAATTACCAGCGGACCAAAATTGTCTATGTTCCAGGCGAGCTTGTCGTAGCCGGCAGGCAGTACATCCTGGCCTTTCTCACCTTCGGTGAAACGCAAACGCTCTACACCTTTTACAAAAGGCAATTGTTTTACTTCCTGGGCCATGGCTTCCGTCATGCTGGCATACCAGCCGTTGCCATAATTGTTGATGTCATAGAGCTTGTACTTGCGGATAAAGCGTTCGTTGGGCTGGCCATCGAACTGCAGCAGGTATTTGTGCTGCATCTGATCGGGGTTGTCGAAAGCTTTACCATTCACGATCACCTGCTGTTCCCGGATGCGCAGTGTATCGCCGCCAACACCCACGCAGCGCTTAATATAGTTGCTGCGCAAGTCTATGGGATGCTCCAGCTCTCCGGGGAAGTTAAAGACCACCACATCGTTGCGATCCACATCGCTGAAACCTGGCAGGCGGTACTGGGGTAGCTGTATCCAGTCGAGGTAAGAAGGAATATCGGTACCCCATATT
This sequence comes from Cesiribacter sp., assembly GCA_030147305.1. Classification (GTDB taxonomy): domain Bacteria; phylum Bacteroidota; class Bacteroidia; order Cytophagales; family Cyclobacteriaceae; genus Cesiribacter. The sequence goes on along the minus strand of JASLAE010000154.1, from coordinate 8,527 downwards.
TTTTGATGGGTTAAGGGTACCTGCAGGGGCGTTTTGGGGGTGCGGGCCCCATAGTGCATCTTGCTTACAAACAGGAAGTCACCCACCAGCAGGCTGCGTTCCATAGAGCCGGTTGGAATGGTATAGGCTTCCAGAAGCAACCAGCGAATGAGGGTAGCAGCTATTACGGCAAAAGCAATGGCATCTAACCACTCTTTGGTTTTTGATTTAGGCTTCTTGGGAGCCTTTGGTTTAGCTGCTGCTTCTTTGGTTTTTGTCGTTGTCATGTGTGTATGGGTGCACGGAATCTCCGGCCAGCTACAAAGATAGAAAATCGTCCATGCCAAATATGCCCTTTCTGCCGGGCAGCCACTCGGCTACCTGCAGGGCACCGGCGGCAAAGCCTTCCCGGCTATGGGCAACATGGCTTAGTTCAAGAAGATCGTTGCCCGACTGCCAGCGTATGGTATGCGTACCAGGCACTTCATCTTCCCGAACAGATATGATCGGTAACGAATCCGGGCTATTGTTTAATTCATTTACCCAGCTCTTTTTTCTGCTCAGGGCCTGCAGAATACCCTCTGCCAGGGTGATGGCCGTTCCGCTGGGAGCGTCTTTCTTGTGCACATGGTGTATTTCTTCCATCTGCACATCGTACTGGGGTGCCGCCTCCATAAGCCTGGCCAGGTAGTTGCTGGTTTTCATGAAGAGGTTTACACCAATACTGTAATTAGATGCCCAGAAGAAACTCCCGCCATTTTCACTGCAATAGGCTTCTGCTTTTGCTTTCTGCTCCAGCCAGCCGGTAGTGCCGCAAACAACGGGCACGCCAGCCGCTAAACAGTGCATTACGTTGGCAAAGGCCGCATCCGGATGCGTAAACTCTATGGCAACATCCGTATTTTCCGGACTAATGCTGGTGAGATCCCGGATATTGGTATCGTTGATGCGGTGGCTGATGGTATGTCCGCGTTGCAGGGCAAGGGCCTCTATGGCCTGTCCCATTTTGCCGTATCCGATCAGGGCAATCTTCATGGAAATGTGTAAGTTATGCGTAAACCTGCGCCCATACTGCCGGTGGGGTCAGGGATTAGGGTAGGGCGTACGCGCATGCTAAGCTCTTCGTCCAGATCAAAGGTCTGCAGTTGTGCATCTACATAGGCTTCTACTATGTGCAAACCATAAAAAGCCACCCCTAAAATAATGGCATAATCCCGGTTCCGCCGGTAATTATCAACAGCCAGCTGGTAGAAGGCTTCATCTCTGGGCAGGGGGATGCTGGGTTCATACCGGGCAGTGCGCAGGTTTTTTAAACTCTCGCTGTAGCGCAGGTTATTAAAACTGATGATGGAAATAAAAACCACACCGCCGGCATATATAATGGGTACCTTCCAGAGTGCACCATTGTAAACCTGACCCATGCCTGGTAGAATGGTAGAGAGAAAGGCTGCTTTTCGTGGATCGGGAAGGCTGGCAGAATCCGGAATTGTGATCTGTTCAAATTCATCTGCCGTTAACAGTGCATTAGGATCTTCACGAACACCTACTGTATCGCCGGGTACCACCTGTGCTGCCACCCGGGAGATCATTCCCAGCAGCATGGCCATCAGTAAGCAAGTGAAAAAGCGCGCGCGTAGAGGCATTAGAGGTTTAGAATTTCAAGGATGCGGTTTAAGTCCTCCATAGATACAAAAGGAATTTTGATTTCACCTTTGTCTTTTTCATCGGTACGCACATTCACCCTGGTGCCAAAGTGATTAGAAAGCTTGTTTTGCAGCTGGCGGTATTCCCGCTCTTTTTCCGGACCTACGGCAGGCTTCTTGTCCTCTTTTTCTGGTGCTGTACCAGTAAGGTCGCGCACCATCTTTTCTACCTGTCGTACAGACAAACCTTCCCGCACCGTACGGTTATAGATCCAGAGCTGCTTGGCCGGATCTTCTACATTGATGATGGCCCGGGCATGGCCCATGCTGATAACATTGTCGCGCAGGCCAGCCTGAATATCTGGCGGCAGCCGCAGCAGGCGCAGGTAGTTGTTAACAGTAGTGCGTTTTTTGCCCACCCTGTCGCCGAGTTCTTCCTGCTTCAGGCTACACTCGCTGATCAGGCGCTGGTAGCTTAAGGCAATCTCCAGGGCATTCAGGTTTTCACGTTGAATGTTTTCAATCAGGGCCATTTCCAGCATCTGCTGGTCATTCGCAATGCGTATATAGGCCGGTATACGCTCCAGCCCGGCCAGTTTAGAGGCCTGGAAACGACGTTCACCCGAGATAAGCTGGTATTGGTTTTCGCTTAGCTTGCGCACGGTGATGGGCTGAATAATACCCTGCACGCGTATGCTTTCGGCCAGCTCTTCCAGCGCCTCCTGGTCGAACCGGGTGCGGGGCTGGTAAGGGTTGGTTTCTATCTGGCTTAGCGAGATTTCACCAATATTGCCGGTCGCAGCGTTATTGCTGGCAGTAACCCGCCGCAATGCGCTCTCGGCAGACCGTGGTGAGTCTGCCAGTAAAGCGCCCAGACCACGGCCCAGAGCTTTTTTAGGAGGGATTTTGCCCCCTTTTTTGTCGTCTTCCTGATTCATTCTAGTTTCCTTCGGCAGCTACCGTACTTGGGGTAAGCAATCCGTTGTTTTCCAATATTTCGCGCGCCAGGCTAAGGTAGCTGATGGCGCCTTTGCTCTCGGCATCGTGTATGAGAACTGGCACACCAAAACTGGGCGCCTCACTAAGTTTAATGTTGCGTGGGATCAGGGTCTGGAAAACCATCTTCTGGAAGTGCTGCTGTACATCTTCTACCACCATGTTGCTCAGGCGCAGGCGCATGTCGTACATGGTGAGCAGAATTCCTTCAATTTCCAGTTCAGGATTTAAACGCTCCTGAATGATCTTAATTGTATTCAATAATTTGCCCAGTCCTTCCAGGGCGAAATATTCGCATTGTACAGGTATGATCACTGAATTGGCCGCTGTCAGGGCATTTACAGTAATCAGGCCCAGGGAAGGGGAGCAGTCTATGATGATAAAATCGTAATCGGAAGAGAGACCTTGCAGTACCTTGCGCATCTTTTCTTCCCGGTTTTCCAGATTTACCATTTCTACCTCGGCCCCAACCAGGTCTATGTGGGAGGGGATCAGGTGCAGGTACTGGATATCGGTATCCAGGATGATTTCCCGGGGGTTGATATCGTCTACCATGCATTCGTATATACTATTATCTACCTCTTTGGGGTCTATGCCCAGGCCAGAGGTTGAGTTTGCCTGTGGATCTGCATCTACCACCAGCGTTTTAAACTCCAGGGCTGCCAGTGAGGCCGCCAGGTTTATGGCTGTGGTAGTCTTTCCAACTCCTCCTTTTTGGTTGGCTATGGCAATTATTTTGCTCATGCGTTTGGGTATGGGATCAAAGTGTTATGGTTTCACCAATTTGGAGCAATTTTAACTCTTTTCCGGCTTTGGCTGCAACCTGATGTACGTCCTGTTGATTGATCTTAATGTAAGGAAAGGTATCGTAATGCATGCCTATGATTTTATTGGTACCAACAAAGTCAGCAGCTTTTAAGGCATCCTCGATTCCCATGGTAAAGTTATCCCCAATGGGCATAAAGGCAAAGTCTATTTTAAATTCTTCGCCAATGAGTTTCATGTCCAGGGTAAGGGCAGTGTCGCCTGCAAAATAAAATGTTTTGCCGCTGGTCTGCACCACAAACCCAGCCGGGTTTCCGCCATAGCTGCCATCGGGCAGGCTGCTGCTGTGGATGGCATTCACCATTTTCAGACTTCCCCAACCAAATTCCTTGCGCCCGCCATGGTTCATGGGGTGGTTGTTTTCTATGCCCTTTTTACTAAACCAGGTAACCACCTCAAAATTGGACACAAGCGTGGCCTGGCTGTTTTTATAAATTCGTTCTACGTCCGCCACGTGATCGGCATGACCATGGCTTAATATTATATAATTGGGCTTTAGTGTATCAACATTAATATTTTTGGCCAGTTCATTGGGTGTAATAAAGGGATCGAAAAGCAGTTTTTGATCGCCGGTTTCTATCAAAAAGCACGAGTGACCGTAGTAAGTTATTTGCATTTTTTCAGCTTGTTTAGGTTTAAAAATAGGCCAATCTTTACCGCCGGATTAAACACAAAGATAGAAGTTTCCACTAATATATCCTTAACCCTTATGCTAAGACAATTTGGTACGTATTTGCTGGCTGCAGCAGTGCTGTTGGGTGGTTGTACGGCGGCAGATACTGCTACGGAACATGAGAACATGAAGGTTTTTCGCTATAACCAGGCAGAAGGTCTTAGTTCTCTTGATCCCGCATTTGCCCGCAACCAGGCCAACGTTTGGGCCGCTACCAACCTATACAATGGCCTATTCAGGCTAAACGAAGACATGTACCCCGAGAAAGACCTGGCCGAGGCCTGGGAAGTATCGGAAGATGGTACTACCTATACCTTTACGCTTCGCAGGGGTGTTTATTTTCACGACAGCGAAGTTTTTGAGGGTGGCAAAGGCCGTGAGGTAACCGCGCATGACTTTGTATACAGCTTTAAAAGAATCCTGGATCCGGCGACAGCCAGTACCGGGGCCTGGATCTTCTCGGATAAGGTAAAGCGCAATGCTGCCGGCACCGGTTACGACGAGAACTGGATAGAAGCCATTGATGATCACAAGCTGGTGCTGCGCCTGGACAAGCCTTTTGCACCACTGATGGAAATCTTTACCATGCCTTATACTTGTGTGGTGCCTAAAGAGGCCATCGACAAGTGGGGCAAAGACTTCCGTAAGCATGCTGTGGGTACAGGTCCTTTCAAGCTAAAGACCTGGGACGAGGGCAACAGCCTGGTAATGGTGAAAAATGAAAAATACTTTAAGCAGGATTCCAACGGCAAACCACTGCCTTACCTGGATGCCGTGCTGGTCTCTTTTATCCAGGACCGCAACCAGGAGCTGTTAAGCTTTCAGCAGGGTAAGCTCGACTTTATGTCTGGTCTGCAGGCTACCAGCGTTGACCTGGTGCTGGATAAAAATGGCGAAGTGCGCAATGAGCTGAAGGGTCGTTTTGTAGTACAGAAAGTGCCTTACCTGAATACCGAGTATATTGGTTTTCAGCTGGATAAAAGTGCTTATAAAGATACCAATCACCCGGTACTGGACAAGCGTTTCCGCCAGGCCATGAACTACGCGATTAATCGTGAAGAGCTGGTGAAATATGTTTACAACAGCCTGGGAACACCTGGTACCGGTGGTATGATCCCGCCCGCTATCAAGTACTTCAAGGAAAAAGGTGTGAAAGGATATACCTATGATGCTGCCAAGGCAGAAGCCCTGCTGAAAGAAGCAGGATTCCCTGGCGGAAAAGGTTTACCCACCATCAAGCTTTACACAACCGTACAATCCAAGCAGATGGTTGAGTTCCTGCAAAAACAATGGCAGGCGGTAGGGATTCCTGTTGAAATTGAAATCAACATGACGCCAACGCACCAGGAGCTGATCGACAATTCTAAAGTAAACTTCTTCCGCGGTTCCTGGCTGGCCGACTATCCTGATGCAGAAAACTATCTGGCCCTGTTCTACAGCCAGCATTTCTCGCCGAACGGACCTAATAAGACCCATTTTGTAAACAAGACGTACGATAGCCTCTATGTAAAGGCGCGTTACGAGTCAGAAGGCTTTAACCGCCTGGACCTGTACCATAAAATGGACGAAATTATTGTAGAAGAAGCACCGGTTATTGTATTGTTCTATGACGAGGTATTGCGCCTAACCCAGAGCAACGTGATTGGACTGGAGCCTAATGCCATGAACATCCTTGATCTTGAGCAAGCCAACTTTATGGAAGGTGGCGTATTGGCCAACTAACTAAAATCTATGTGCTATAGAAAAGCCGATCCCCCCGGGATCGGCTTTTTTTGTGCCTGCTAAAGTTGCATAATGTTTCTATAAAATGGAATCAGTGAAAAATTAACCCCTTTTGATCCGGAACATCATACACATTGTCACTGCAAACGGTTGCGTCATTAATAATAAAATATTTACTTATTGTTGCATGATTTTAATGATGTTGTTTAACTAATTTTCGAGGATTTATCCCCGAAGTACCCTTTTCCCATCTTTTCATTATTCCATGAATCCGGAAGCAATCATTACTTTGGCTGTTGCCCTGGTGGCTGTTGTGCTTTTTGCTACCGAAAAAATCTCCATAGACCTGGTAGCATTGCTCATTATTGTAGCCCTGGTTTTTAGTGGAGTCATCAGTCCCGAAGAGGGGGTGGCAGGCTTTAGCAACCCCGCGACCATTACCGTCGCATTCATGTTTGTGCTCAGTGCTGCGCTCCTCAAGACGGGTGCGCTGCAGGTGCTGGCGTATCATCTGTCGGGCACTTTTAAAAAGAATTACCTGGTGGGAATCACCCTTATGATGCTGATGATAGCCATCGCCTCTGCCTTCATCAACAACACGCCAATTGTTGCCGTGTTTATTCCGGTGGTGATTCAGATTGCCCATGCTTCTAACATAAGTGCCTCCAAGCTGCTGATTCCTGTATCTTTTGCTGCCACCTTTGGCGGCACCTGTACCCTTATAGGTACTTCTACAAACATTGTAGTGAGTGGCATCGCCGAAAAAGCCGGGCTACCTGCTTTTTCTATGTTTCTGTTGCTGCCTGCCGGGCTGGTATTTCTTGTTTCGGGTATTCTCTACATGGTTTTTATCGGGATCAGGTTACTGCCAAACCGTAGGCCCGAGCTGGACCTGTCTAAAAAATTTGGTATGCACGACTACCTTACTGAGATAGAACTCCTGCCCGGTGGGGCATCTGTGGGTAAGTTTATCATGCATTCTGACCTGGTGAAAGAGCTGGAGATGGACATTATAGAGGTGCGACGCAACGAGCATCGTTTTGTGCTGCCTCCCGGAGATTTTACCCTGGAAGCATCCGATATTTTGAAAGTACGCTGCAATGTAGACAAGATCAAGACGCTGAAGGACAGAGCCAGAATTATGGTAGAATCGCCTGTTAGAATTGGAGATGATGATCTGCGCAGCAAGCAATCCAGCCTGGTTGAGATCGTGATTACGGCAAATTCCGATTTTGAGGGCCAGACCCTGCGGCAGCTCGATTTTCGCCGCAGGTACAGGGCCGTTCCCCTGGCCATCAGGCACCGGGACGAAGTGGTGCACGAACATCTCTATGAAGCTACTCTAAGGGCAGGCGATGTTATATTAGCCGAAGTGAAAAATCACTTTATAAAAGAGCTGAAGCGACAGGAAAAGGAGCAGGACAGCCCCTTTATTCTGCTAAGCGAAGATGCTGTGGTTGATTTCAACAGGCGTAATTTTTTTACCGTGTTATCAATCATCATGGCTATTGTGGTCTTGGCAACGCTGGAAGTAGTTTCCATTATGATGGGGGCTATTGCAGGAACTGTTCTGCTGGTATTGCTCCGTTTCCTGAATATGAAGGAGCTGTACGATGCCATTAACTGGAATGTTGTTTTTCTGCTGGCAGGCGCACTAAGCCTGGGCACAGCCATGCACAACAGTGGCCTGGACCTTATGATTGCGGGTACGCTGGTGGATGTGTTGATTGGTTTTGGTCCCATTGCAGTCATCTCCGGTCTGTATTTCGTCACCTGGATTCTGACAGAACTTATGTCTAACAACGCAGCAGCAGCTCTATTGGCTCCCATTGCCATTGCAATAGCAACTAAACTAGGGGTTAGCCCCTTACCGTTTTTGATGGCGGTAACCTTTGCCGCTTCGGCTTCCTTTATGACGCCAGTAGGCTACCAGACCAATGCCATGGTATACAGTGCAGGGCAATACCGCTTCAAAGATTTTATGAAAGTAGGAGCAGGGCTTAGCCTGTTGTTCTGGATACTGGCAAGCCTGATCATTCCAGTGTTTTACAAGCTTTAACCTTTGAAATTGTCTCCAGGAAAAGCCCGGCTCAATGCTTTTGCCTTATTGTTATCCTATAACACGCATAATACCTTCAGAATCAGCGAATCATTCAGCTTTGGGTAGAGGTAAAGTCTTTCGCTGCGCCACTTATTCTGCATCAATATCGTCCTGAATGCGTAGGGATTGGGTATTGTTATAAATATTCACGAATCTCCTTTTCCAGCTAAACTCCGAAGCTTAAGCTTGATAAAGATTTTTTTTGATTTCAATCTGTTGATATTCAGCTAATTGCACAGTATCTGATCTGGTTTTAAGCTTTTTAAGAGCAGCCATCTGCCTGGAAAAAAAGAATGTAGGGTATGATCGAAAGAAGCAAATCATTTTAACAGCCTTCTTTTTAGATTGCACTTAGCATTATTGTGCAGCTTCTTGTCGTGTGTCTTTGTTCCGTAAGGATGCGTTTCTTACGCTACCAGGCGCATTGGCAATGTAAAACCGGTATAAGCTCCAATGATTGCTGAACAGGTCGTCATTTTGGTGTACTTCCAGATGCATGTGCCTGCAGTGCTGCTGTTAAGTTTAGATGTCAACGATCATGAAGAAATTCCTGGAAAAACATTTTATCAACCTGGCCCTTGTCGTGGT
>JASLAE010000104.1 GCA_030147305.1 Cesiribacter sp. | reverse complement strand
GCCGAAGAACTGGTCCTGCGGGTGAACAACCTTATTGGGCAGCGAAAGAAGCTTAGAGAAAAGTTCAGTCGGTCGCTAACCCTGCAGCCCGCTCTGGTGTCAGTTACTACGGCCGATGAGCGTTTTTTGCAAAAAGCCCTTTCCGTAATGGAAGAAAACATCAGCAATCCCGATTTTGACGTGGAGGCCTTTAGCCGGGCCATTGGCATGAGCCGTGCCCAGCTGAACCGGAAACTGACTGCGCTGGTGAATCAGTCACCCAATGAATTTATCCGTACATTCCGCCTGAAGCGGGCAGCCAGCCTGTTGCAGCAACATGGGGGAAATGTGGGGGAGGTTGCCTTTATGGTAGGCTTCAGCAGCCCTAACTATTTCACCAAGTGCTTCCGCGATTATTATGGTGTTGCCCCTACTGATTACCTGCTCTCCGACACAGCCACTGAAGAGTAGGTTAACAGAAGAATAAATTTTAGGCCCTGCATGGATACATTCAGGGCTTTTTTGTGCCTGCCAACTATCAAAAACAGATCAACTTTCTACAAAAATAAATCATGCATCAAAATGAATAGTATAAGAAACATAATTTATAGGCTTGTACTAAGATATGAGCCTACCTTACTGATAGTCTTCCGGCACCCTTAAAAAGAATTCAACTGCTAGACCATCTTCTTATGATACAAGAAACAACACTACAACTTCCACCCCCCGTGCAATTAATGCAAATGATGTTTGGCTTTGCAGCCTCCCGGGCTATTGGCGTGGCCGCCGAACTCTATATTGCTGACCTGCTGAAAGAAGGAGCAAAAAGTGCAGAAGAACTGGCCCTACAAACCGGCTCACATCCCCGCTCCCTGTACCGGGTGTTGCGGGCATGCGCCAGTGTCGGAGTGTTTTCAGAAGATAGTGAAAAAAGATTTACGCTAACACCATTGGCGGAGCCTCTGCTCAGTGATGTGCCGGGCAGTCTGAGGGCATTTTTTGAAATGATGACCACCGACTGGCAGTTTGAAACCTGGGCTCACCTGCCTTACAGTGTTCAGACTGGTAAGCCGGCTTTTGACAAAGTACATGGAACTTCTTCTTTCGAATATTTCTGGACGAATGAAAAAGCAGGAAGGGTATTTAATGACGCCATGACCAGCAACAGCGCTTTTACAAGTGCTGCCATGATGGACAGTTATGATTTTTCAGCAGTCTCCAAACTGGTTGATGTTGGTGGCGGACATGGGCTTTTACTTGCCTCTATTCTTAAAAAATATCCCCAGCTGCAGGGAGTGCTTTTCGATGTACTCCATGTGGTGGAAGCAGCAAAAACTACTCTGGATGCTTATGGGGTGACCAGCAGATGTGAGACGGCAAGCGGAGACTTCTTTCAGTCCGTTCCACCAGGAGGTGATCTTTATATCATGAAGCACATTATCCATGACTGGAACGACGAACAATGTATTGGCATTCTGAAAAATTGCCGTAATGCCATGGCAACCGGCGGTAAAATACTGGTCATGGAAATGGTATTACCGGAAGGAAATACACCATCGATTGGAAAGTTTCTGGACCTGCAGATGATGCTGTTCCTGCCTGGTTGCGAACGCACAGAAGATGAATACCGGAAATTATTTGATAAAGCCGGGTTTGAATTGAGCAGGATCATCCCCACGCCATCACCCTTTAGCATTCTTGAAGGGATACCTAAGTAGCGTACTTCAGCTTCAGGCAGAAAAGCAGCTTTAGTTTACATCAGCCGTAGTGCTTACCTGATGCCATCTTGTAATACATCATTATTTTTTTTGCATGCCTATACCCTTGTTGTGACGCTGTACCGGACATAACTGGTCCACCTTCGATCTAAGACACAGTTATCACCCTTCACCCCTCCCCGGAAAGGCAATAGCAATATTGCCTTTCCTTAAAAGTTAAAATTATGATTAACACTTTATCAACTGAGACAAATACCCCACTGAGGGTAGCATCAGACCGGATTCAGACGCTTGACATCCTGCGGGGATTAGCGCTGATGGGCATCTTCATTGTTCACTGCGTCACAGGCTTTTCCGGCTGGATGTTTGCTTCACCCGAACATCAGGCAGCTATGCCCCTGGCATCCATCAATCCTGCAATAGGCGACATTTCAAATTTCTTTTTTACTGATAAATCACGCACCCTTTTTGCTTTTATGTTCGGTGTGTCATTTTTTCTGCAGCTCCAGAGTGCCGAACGGCGTAACCTGCCCTTTCAACGTCAGTTCCTGCGCCGCCTGGCAGTACTGATGCTGTTTGGCCTCCTGCATGCGCACCTGATGTTTGGGGGAGATATTTTGCGTTACTATGCTGTGGGTGGACTAATCCTTTTGCTGGTGTATCGCTGGCCGTCCGTGTGGCTGCTTGCCACAGGCTTTGTATTGAGTGTTGGCGTCCCCCTGTCCACCTTTGTAGTATTTCAGGTGTACGGGATCAATCCTTTTGCTGGTTTCGATATTGCTGTGATACATCAAGGTTTTATGTCCGAATCCTTTATGGATAATTTCCGGATGAATCACTTTTCGGCCATGATCCGGTACAACTATTTTTTTCTTTTGTTCTTTGCTGTGCCGGTAACGGGCATCTTTTTATTCGGTGTGTGGATGGCACGTTGCGGGTATTTGCAGCAGCCTGACCAGCACCGCTTAAGCCTGCGGCAATGCTGCCTATGGGGTTTAACTGTTGGCTTCATGATGCAGACGGCCAATTTAGTGGCAACCGTACTCATGGCAAAGTATCAGGTGGCACCTAATCTCGGGGTGGGAATAGTTTTAAACTTTTTATCATTTACGGCACCCCTGCTGATCATCCTTGGATTTGTCAGTGGCTTATCGCTGCTATGCCTGCTTCCAAACTGGCAGCGCAGGCTATCTGTTTTTGCGCCTGCCGGCCGAATGACCTTAACTAATTACATAATGCAATCGGTGCTGGGCTGGGCAGTTTTTTACGGTTCGGGCCTGGGATTATACCTAAAAGTAGGTCCGGCACTAAGCCTTTTAATCGCTTTTGGGCTTTGTTTATTCCAGGTAGTGTATAGCACCATATGGCTGCGCAACTTCCAGATGGGTCCGCTGGAATGGATCTGGCGCTGGGCGGTGCAGGGAAAACGTCCGGCCCTGCGACTGTTACAGACTCCTGTAGCAGCTACCCGCAGCCTGGCTGGATAAAACATGCCTGGGGCAAACTTTAGTATTCCTACTATCAGTATAACAAAAGACTTTTATGAATTTCCTTTTAAGCGGTACTCAATCTTTTTCGCTGCGTTCAACATGCTTGTTATTTACTTTTATTTCTGTGCTGGCGCTTCATGCCTCCGGCCAGTCCATAACCGGCAGGGTGCAGGATAGTGCCGGTAAGCCACTGCCGTTCGTGAATGTGCTGCTCCTGAACAGTGCAGATTCTACCCTGGTAAAGGGAGCTGCATCAGATGAAGGAGGCGCCTATATGATTGAGGGAGTCTCTGCCGGAAATTACCTTTTGTCAGCAACCATGATCGGCTATAAGAAAGTATTTAGCGCACCTATTATTTTTACCAACGGGCACACAAAGCTGCTGGCACCGATACTGGCATTAGCTGAGGATGCAGAGCAACTGAAAGAAGTAACAGTGGTAGCCATCCGCCCTTTTGTAGAGCAGCAGATTGACCGGACGGTGGTGAATGTAGCCAACAGCATTATTGCCAGCGGGAGCACAGCCCTGGAAGTGCTGGAAAAGGCACCGGGCGTAACCGTAGACCGGCAAAATGATGCCATTGCCCTCCGGGGCAAAGATGGGGTGATTGTACAAATTGATGGCAAGCAGACCTACCTGGCCATGTCAGATGTAGTGGCCCTGCTGAGAAGCATGCCCAGTGATAACATCGACAAAATCGAACTGATCACCAATCCCTCTGCCAAATACGATGCAGCCGGAAATTCAGGCATCATCAACATCAGGATGAAGAAAGATAATAGTGTAGGCACCAACGGCTCACTCTCTTTAGCTGGCGGAACCGGACGGCACGATCGTGAACGCGGTAGCCTTCAAATAAACCACCGCAGCCGTAAGCTAAACCTGCTGGGCAACTACAGTGCCAACCGTGGTGGTAACTACTGGACCCTTGTTACTAATCAGGATAGAACGGAGGGAGAAGACCGCACCGTTGCCTATCAGGATACCTACTTGAGATTCAGGGACTGGGGGCAAAATGCTAAAGCCGGTTTAGATTATGCCATCGGAAAGAACACTACCATTGGCCTCCTATGGACTGGCTTCTGGAGCCACCACCAGGAAGACGGGCCAGCCAGCAGCTACTTCCGCCGACAGCCTGCAGAACCCGTGTACCTGCAGGCAATAACAGATAAGGATTTATCAACCGACATCTCTAACCAGGTCGGCAACCTTAACGTTCAGCATAGTTTTGGTGCAAAAGGCGGCGATATATCAGCAGATGTAGACCTGGGCCATTTTCAGCGCACTTTCTCAAATGCACTTGTTACAGAGACCACCCGCTTTGACGATCCCTCGCAGACACTGGATGGACTGCTAAACCAGATGCCCACCACCATCGATATTCTAACTTTTAAGACTGATTATAACCGTTCCATAGCAGGAAGCTGGAAAATGGAGACAGGCCTTAAGCATAGCCTAGTCCGGACCGATAATAATCTTACAATCAGCAGAGGACCTGTGGAAGACCTGCAACCTGACCCTTTGCTCTCCAATCACTTTCAGTATACCGAACGTGTAAATGCAGCGTACGTAAGCATCAGCGGAAAACTGGCTGCAAAAACAGAATTGCTGCTGGGATTAAGGGCGGAGCATACCCATTCCAAGGGCAACTCCATTACCCTTGACCGGGTAGTTGAAAGAGATTATGTAAATCTGTTCCCCAGTGTATTCCTTACCAGGCCCCTTACCCCAAACCATTCCCTATCCCTTTCGTACAGCCGGCGCATCGACAGGCCAAACTATGAATCGCTTAACCCGGCCCGTTCTTATGCCGACCCTTACCTTTATACACAGGGAAACCCGTATTTGCAACCGCAGTATACACAGGCCCTGGAGCTTAGGCATGGGTACAAAGAGGAGATCTTTACTTCTCTGGGTGCTAACTATACTCAGGACCTGATGTTCCATGTGATACAACCGGTAGATAGCGTCACGACCGAGCGCACCCCCTTGAACATTGGCAAATCTCAGATCTATAACCTGACGATTAGCTTTCCCATAACCCTGCTCAAAGGCTGGACCCTGCAAACTACCCTGACAGGCTATTACAACCAGTTTCAGTTTATTTATCAGGAGGTGCCTATGTCGGTGCAACAGCTTTCAGGCAGAATCAATGGCACCAGTACCCTGCTGCTGGGCAAAGGCTGGACAGCCGAACTATCCGGCTGGATAAACAGCTCCAGGAAAAATGCCATGACCCGTTATCCGTGGCGGGGGTCGGTTGATGCAGGCCTTCAGAAAGCAGTTAATGACCGGCTAAAAGCCAAGCTTAGCCTGCAGGATATATTCCATACAAACTGGCATATAGGAGACATTCAGACCCAAAACTTCAACCAATATTATAAGCTTACTTTCGATACCCGGGTAGTCATGCTGAACCTGACCTATTCTTTTGGCAACCAGCAGCTAAAGAAAGTACGCCAGCGGAAAACAGGATCGGAAGAGGAAATGCAGCGGACTAACTAAACCCGCTCCCTCCCCTTACCCCTTAACTGCTTTCCTGGTATTGCAGGTGCTTCATGACCAGGCGGAGGTCTGCGTAGGAAACTGCTTCGCCCAGGGCTTCTTTGGCTTCGCCCAGCCTTATGCTGCCTTTCTCGGCATAATATTCCAGAATCAGATCCAGCTTCTGCCGGGGCAGCAGGTCCCTGATGTCGATATCACCAGTGCTTACATAGTGGGCCAGGTGCCCTTCTATGGTGCCGGTGGCCAGGCCACGGGTCCGGGCAATCTCTTCAATAGAATTTCCCTGCTGAAACAGCTCAAAGCTTTCCTGCTTTGTGTCTTTCTTTTCCTTCTTTTCTTTGGGTGCTGCTGTTTCCAGCTCCGGCTCGGGGGCTTCTCCTTTGGCCAGGCTGTTGATAATGCGCAACAGGTCCTCTCCCATCTGCTCCAGCTTTTTCTTACCCAGGCCTTTGATTTTTTTCAGGGCAGCCATGTTGCGTGGCTGAAGGGCTGCCAGCTCTTCCATGGTTCTGAGGGGCAGGATCATGTAGTGCGGCAAATCGTGTTCAATGGCTTTTTCGTCCCGGTATTCCTTCAGCCGCTGGTAAAGCTCAGGATGCTCAGACCCTGTATAGGTTGCTGCTTCTTTCTTTTGTGGCTTAAGCTTTACCTCCTCCAGTGTAGCCAGGGCCCGTGCTTCCAGGTAAGTTTGTGTTTTAAAGCCACTTGCACAGGCCTTCAGACAGGCTTCTTTTACAAAAGCATCCTGGTAAAGATTTTCCAGGGCAGCGGTTAGGGTTTTTCTAACTTCTTTGTTGTCTGTTTCAATTGCTAAGGTTTTTACAGGCTGCAGCACAAGGGCGCTCAACTTCTCGGCAAAGTAGGGCGCCGCCTGCTGTATACGCGCCTGTAGTTCCTCATTATCTGCTACTGCCTGCTCGTACAGGCCCAGCTTTTTCATTTGTTCTCTAAACTTAAAGCTAACCTCCGCAATAGCGGCCCGGAAGCTGTTTTCCATGGCAGCAACCGCTTCTGCAGGATTGCCCGCCAGGCTGGCCACATGCTCCCGCAGCAGTTTATGAAAATACCCTATGCGCCTGCTGAGCAGCTCAAAATCGAACAGGTCCAGAAGCAGGCGTTGCTGATAGGCCTGCCTGGCAGTCTCCAGGGCGGCCTGGCCCGGCTGGTTTTTCTCTACAATGCCATTAAATCCTAAAATGGTTGCATCGCTGATGATGCTGGCAGGGGCCAGTGGTTGTGTAAGCACCAAACCCTCCAGCGAGCGACACCGGCTCAGG
>JASLAE010000043.1 GCA_030147305.1 Cesiribacter sp. | reverse complement strand
TCATAGGGTATTTCCGGCAGGAAAGTGGTCCAGACCTTACCGATATGGGACAGGCCTCCGGCCAGTTGATCACCTGCAATTTTAACTGTAAAGGTGCCAGAGCCAGGAGGATTGATTGGTTTAAAGAAAACTATTGGAAGGATTCGCTGATGAAGAGACTCAAAGTGAAAATCATTTACCACACCTATTAATTTCCCCCTTCTTCCTCCATATTGAAAATCCTTACCAATAGCATCTTCAGGATCTGACAGACCCAGTGCATGTACCGCCGCTTCATTAAGTACAAAGGCAGCGGTATCGGCTCCGAAATCTTTTGCAAAATTTCTACCTGCCACCATACGTATAGCATAGGCCTGAAAGAAATGATCGTCTACCTGCACCATTTTAATATCTGCCTGGGTGGGTGCCAGGGAATCGCCATGACTGATCTGAGAACCCATGGCATCGAGCAGCCGCTCGGTGGGAATTAGCGAAGACCAGCCCACTTCTTTTACCGAGGGATTAGCCAGCAATTCATTCCTGAATGCTTCCAGGTTTTCGGTTAAGGCTGAATTATTGGAAAAGGTGATCAGGTGTTCCTTGCTGTATCCGAGGGCTGTTTTTTGCATGTACTGCAACTGGTCGAACACCACTGCAGTGCTG
The DNA here is from genome assembly GCA_030147305.1 of Cesiribacter sp. Taxonomy (GTDB): domain Bacteria; phylum Bacteroidota; class Bacteroidia; order Cytophagales; family Cyclobacteriaceae; genus Cesiribacter. The sequence goes on along the minus strand of JASLAE010000043.1, from coordinate 15,244 downwards.
ATAATGAGGATGATGGAGATAGTGAACTGCGCCACCACCAGCACCTGCCGGAAGGTAACGCCACCCCCGCCAACTTTAGAAATGCCTTTGAGTACTTTAACCGGTTGAAAGGAAGATATAAAGAGTGCCGGATACAGGCCCGAAAGTAAACCTACTGCAAATGGGAGCAGAAGAAGAGGTAATGAAACCTCCCACCTGAGCAGGATATCCATGGAAAGGCTCTGACCCGACACTTTATTTAGCCATGGCAGGGCAACCCAGGTAATTCCAAAAGCCAGTAGGGCTGCCATCCAGGACATTAGAACAGACTCGCAAAGAAACTGGGCTACCAACTCTCCTTTTCCGGCCCCAATAGCTTTGCGAACACCAATTTCTTTGGCCCTGAGCACCGAACGGGCGGTTGACAGGTTCATATAATTGATGCAGGCGATCAGGAGGATGAACAGGGCAATGGCAGAAAAAATATATACTCGCTTAATGTCTCCATTCTCTTCCATCTCCAGGTCTTTGTGAGAATAGAGATGAATATCGGTTAATGGAGTCAGGTGAAGGGAGGAATAATCGGAGGCTTTAACAGTCCCATTTGATTCTGCAGGATTATGACGGTCCAGAAATGCCGGCAGTTGGGCCTCCAGCCTTTTGGGGTTATAATCATTTGGCAGTAGCACATAAGTGAAAAAGGAATTATTGCCCCAGTTGGTCTGCAATGCTACTTCTCCGTAAACTTCCGGATCTTTCAGGGTATTGAAAGAAAGCATGATTTGCGGATGAAAATGTGTATTGCTCGGGAAAGCTTTGAAAACCCCTGTTACTTTTACATCGAACTGGTTATCCAGGCGAATTACTTTGTTCAGCGGATCTTCATCTCCAAAATATTTTCTGGCCAGCTCTTCTGTAAGCATTACTGAAAAAGGATCGGACAGGGCCTTTAGCGGATTGCCTTTAACCACCTCCATATCAAAAATGCGCATGAACTGCTCATCCACAATATAGAAGGCATCTTCATTAAACATTTTATCCTGGTACCGCATTGCAGTTGTACCGCCTTGCAGTACCCTGGTCATGGCCTGAATTTCTTCGAAATCATGCTCGAGCAGCGGCCCTGCGGGTGGCGCCACAGATCCCAACTCCAAAGAGAGCAGGCCTGTACTGGGATTCATGAATGTTCGCTCTACCCGGTAAACGTTTTCGGCATGCTGGTGATAACGGTCGTAGCTTAGCTCGTGCAGGATATAAGCAAGAATCAGCAGACAGCAGCTAAGCCCTACGGTAAGACCAAAAAGATTGATGAAGGAGATGAACTTGTACTTCATCAAATTACGCAGGGCAATTTTCAGGTAGTTACGAATCATGGGCTGTGGTTTTCAAAGAAAAAAGAAATCCGCTGCATCTTCTTGTGAAAGATGCCTGCAAGGTAAAATCGCAGGGAGCCTGAAGCCCTTACGCCATAATATTTTCCATGACGGTCTGACCATCCAACATGCGGATAATCCGGTGGCTGTAACGGGCATCGTGCTCGGAGTGCGTTACCATGATGATGGTAGTTCCCTGCTCGTTGAGATTTGTTAACAGTTCCATTACTTCATTGCCATTGGAAGAGTCCAGGTTACCCGTAGGTTCGTCAGCAAGGATTAATTTTGGATTGTTCACCACTGCACGGGCAACGGCTACCCTTTGCTGCTGACCGCCCGAAAGTTGTTGCGGATAGTGATTGCGCCGGTGCATAATTTGCATTTTTTCCAGCACGGCTTCTACCCTCTCTTTGCGCTCACCTTCTTTTACACCCAGGTAAATAAGGGGTAGTTCTACGTTTTCAAATACTGTCAGTTCGTCGATGAGGTTAAAGCTCTGAAACACAAAGCCAATGTAGCGCTTGCGCAGATCGGCCCTTTTGCGTTCATTAAAACCAGCTACTTCAATACCATCGAACAAAAAGCTACCGGAATCCGGATCGTCCAGCAGCCCCAGAATGTTTAGGAGGGTTGATTTACCACAGCCGGATGGACCCATGACGGCTACAAACTCCCCAGCTTTCACCTCAAAGGTAAGCTTATTCAACGCAACGGTTTCCACATCTTCCGTGCGGTAAATCTTTTCCAGGTTCGTAATCTTTATCATACTTTTAGCGCGTTAGTTTGAAGTGAACTGGTTTGTGAGTATTAGACTCTGATTAAAATTTTTCATTACAATAACATATTCAGTAAAGCGGCAGCCAGGGGTACTTATTCTTCTTTCAGCACCAGCTCCTGCATGGTTCCATAATTCTCGTAGCTGGAGGTCACCACCTTATCGCCCGGCTGCAGTCCGTTCAGCACTTCGTAGTAGTCGGGGTTCTGGCGGCCCAGCTGCACATCTACACGGTAAGCGGTGTTTCCATCGTCACTAACTTTAAAGACCCAGTTGCCACCAGTTTGCTGGTAAAATCCACCCTTAGCCAGCAGCACTGCCTGTGTTTCATCGCTCAGGGCCAGGCGTATTTGCAGGGTTTGGCCGCGGCGAATGCCCTGGGGCACCTCGTCTACAAAGTCCATGTCTACCTGAAAGCGTCCGTTCCGTACCTGGCTATACACTTTTCTGATCTTTAACTGGTGTGTTTTGCCACCAATGGTAGTTTCGGCTGTCTGGCCAATGAAGACCCGGGAGATATAATGCTCGTCCACGTCTACCTGAACTTTGTAGCCACTCAGTACATCTATCTGCCCCAAACGATCCCCTTTATTTTTAGACTGGCCAATTTCAGCATCCAGCGACGTTAGCTGCCCGTCTATTGGCGCACGTACCACCAGGTCATCTACTTTTCGCTTCATCAGGGCCAGCGTATTTTCCATGCGGGCATAAGATTCGGTCATCTGCTTCAGCTGTTGTTCCATGGAGATGGAATCCTGGTTGAGCGTGCGGTCATTAAGCTTCTTGCGGTTTAGCTGAAAGGTGTAGTTGTTTTCTGATGACTGAAACTCCTGCTTGCCAATTACTTTCTGGTCGTATAGTTCCTTGTTTAGGTCATACAAGCGCTTTGCTTCTGCCAGGGCATTTTCAACCTCTGCTTTCTGGTTCAGCTGCTGAATAGAGTTTTGTACTGCACCATTTTTGGTGTTCTGCATTTGCGTTAACACATGAAAAACAGCTGTTTCCTGGTTGGCCAGGCTGAGCTCCAGATCTGTATTGGAAAGGCGAAGGATGGGTTGCCCTTTTTCTACAACTGTACCATCTTCAATTAATTTCTCTTCTACCCTTCCGCCTTCCAGCGCATCAAGATAGATGGTGGCAATAGGCTGCACAGTTCCATTTACCGGTATAAATTCCTGAAAGGTATTTTTTCGCACTTCACTGACTGTTATGCGCTCAACATCTACGTTTAAGCGGCTTTTGCCATTGGCAAAATAAACACTGGCACTAATCAATAAGACCAAAGCTGTTATCCCCACAATGGTGAGAATTCTTTTCTGGGTCCACTTCTTTTTGGTAATCACTCGATCCACGGCGATGTTATTTAGGTAGAGGGTTAGCTTTTTATTTTCTGGCTGTAAAATAAAGTTACGGCACTTACGTCAAAGATTACAGAAGCTGTGCCAAACTTTAAAAAGCTTGATTTAGAAGCAATTAGCCCTCAATGGTTTTCGTTTGGCGTGCGATATCGTACATTAAGTGTACGGTTTCGATACACTCTATTTAAGGTTATATGGCCCTAGCAGCTAATTTTCAGCATGTTATATTAATGGCATGCTTGTAGCTTCTGTTAGTAGTATAGATATTTAGCAATGCTTTTAAAGAATGCTTCCATTCTGATTGTTGATGACGATACGGATGTGTTAACCGCCGTACGCCTGTTGCTGCGCCCACAGGTTAGAGAAATCGTTACGGAAAAAAATCCGGAAAACATCCGCTCCCTGCTGGCCAGCCATTCATTTGATGTGATTATGCTGGACATGAATTTCGCCAGCTCCATCAATACTGGAAACGAAGGCCTTTACTGGCTTCGTAAAATTAAAGAGTCGGGGTCCGAGGCTGCCGTGATCATGATAACCGCCTATGGCGAGATAGATCTGGCCATTCGTTCGCTAAAGGAGGGTGCTTTTGATTTTGTTGTAAAACCCTGGCACAATGAAAAGCTGCTCACCACCATACAGGATGCTGTAGGCAGCAGGGATAAGCAAAGCCCTAAAAAGGCAACCGACAGCCAAACACCGGTTATTGGTTCCGAGCTTTTGGGAGAGTCGGAAGCTATTCAGGATATCTTTTTCAAGATCAGGAAAGTAGCGCCCACCGATGCCAACATCCTGATCTTGGGAGAAAATGGCACCGGTAAGGAGCTTATTGCCAAGGCCATTCATCAACATTCTAACCGGATAGACAAGCCCTATGTGAAGGTTGATGTTGGCGCCCTCACCGAATCCCTGTTTGAAAGTGAGCTCTTTGGCCATAAAAAAGGTGCTTTTACCGATGCCCGGGAGGACCGCATGGGCCGTTTTGAGGCTGCCGAAGGTGGCACCCTGTTTCTGGATGAAATTGGAAACATATCGCTGCATCAGCAATCGAAGCTACTGAGTGTTTTACAGAACCGGCAGGTGATCCGGGTAGGTGCTAACGAGGCTGTTCCCATCAATGTCCGTCTGCTGTGTGCCACAAACGTTTCGCTGGCAGACCTGGCCAATGAAAGCCGCTTCCGCAAAGACCTTATTTATCGCATCAATACGGTAGAAATTATGGTACCGCCCCTGCGCCGCCGGGGAACAGATGTATTGTTGCTGGCTCGCCATTTCATCAGCATGTATGCCAACAAGTACCTGAAGCTGTCGCCTGAGCTGAGCAAGTCTGCAACCGAAAAGCTCATGGGCTACCACTATCCTGGCAATGTACGGGAACTGCAGTATGCCATTGAGCGGGCGGTGATCATGGCCGATGGCCCGGTGCTGGAGGCAAGAGATATTATATTCTCTCCCATAGAGTCTGCCCCGGCAGAAGAAGCACTCACGCGGCAGACGAACCTGGAGGAATTAGAGAAGGCGACCATTCTCCGTGTAATTGAAAAATCGGGCGGCAACCTCTCCAAGGCCGCAAAAGAATTAGGCATCACACGCACGGCACTTTACAGACGATTGAATAAATATGATCTTTAAGCAGTCAGAAGGCTGGCTCTCTTTCCGGATAGGATTGCTGTTCCTATCCCTCAGTGCCACTTCCTATCTCCTGGTAAGCGGCCATTACATGTACCTGGTGGTGCTGATACCGCTGGTAATTTACCAGGTGGTAGAGCTTTTACAATACTACCGCCGTGCACATAAAGAGCTACTCCAGTTTGTAGAATCTGTCAGGTACCGAGATTTTTCCAGACATTTTGATGTTGGTCATGCTGCACCGGAGCTACAGCCACTGCGCCGTGGCTTTAACCAGATCAACGATACCTTTAAGGAGATCAGCAAAGAAAAGGAAACGCAGTACCATTACCTGCAGCAAATCCTAGAGTTAGTAGATACGGGCATTCTTTCTTTCAATCAGGACAGCGGAGAGGTTGTATGGATGAATGAATCCCTGAAAAAGCTCCTGCAGGTACCTTATTTGCGTACCATTCATTCGCTGGAGAAGCGGGATCACCAGCTGTATAAAGAGATACAATTGTTGGAAGTGGGCAATACCAAGATTGCTACAGCAAATATTGATAAAAATGCCCTGAAGCTGCTGCTTTCCGCCACTGCCTTTCAGACAGATGGGCAGAAGTATAAACTGATTGCCTTCCAGAATGTGCACGAAGCCCTCGACGAAAATGAATCGCAGGCCTGGCAGAAGCTCCTGCGGGTAATGACGCATGAGATCATGAATTCTATTGCCCCTATTTCTTCCCTGGCAGATACGCTCAAAAACCGCCTGCAGACGGCTTTGCTCCATGGCGCTACTGCAGAAGATGTAGAAGATCTGGAAGTTGGCATCAGTACCATTAAGCGCCGTAGCGAAGGCCTTTTGAAATTTGCTGAAACCTATCGCAATCTCAATAAGATAACAACCCTAAACTTAAATACAGTCTACCTTAGAGAGTTGTTTGGCAACCTGCACCGGCTTATGCGACCAACGCTGGCCCAGAAAGGCATTGACCTGGTCATAGATCTTAAGGATCCGGATATTTCCCTGAATGCCGATACCAACCTGTTGGACCAGGTCTTTATCAACCTGTTGATCAATGCAATTGATGCACTGAGAGAACGGCAAGATCCGAAGATTATCCTGTCTGCCCATGTAACAGCCAATCGTAAGGTGGTGGTTAAAGTTACTGACAATGGTGCGGGCATGTCACGTGAGGTGCAGGAGAAGATTTTCATTCCTTTTTTCAGCACCAAAAAACAGGGCAGTGGCATAGGGCTAAGCTTATGCAAACAAATAGTTATGCTGCACAAGGGCACCATCCAGGTGCAGTCATCAGAGGGAGTCGGAACGGCTTTTGTCTTGCGCTTTGGATAACAGTTTTGAAAAAAAGATTATATGCTTTTACCATTTAATGCTTTGCATTTAGACAAGTTGCTTCCTTTCGTGTATTTTTTTGAAGCCTGAAGTGTAGCGTGTTTACTGACAGCTGCTATAAATCCCCTGCAGCGCTGTGGCTGCGCCATTAGAAGCGCCTTAATTTTAAACAGCAGCATCAGGAAGAGCAGGCCAAAAATGACCTCCATTACTCCAAATCCATTCTAATTTTTTTGATTTAGCGGATTCTTTAGACTCTATCGTAGAAGATAAAAATTTTCCTTTTCATCAAAGTACCGAAAACAGTAGCATACGGATAGGGTATGCTGGTTACAGGAATAAGGTAAAGAGCTTACATTTTGCCGTTTTTTGGGACAAAACCCGAGATTTCATGCTTATTTTAGCCTTATAAAATCGCTGCTGCTGCTAAATATCATTTTAGCATTTTTATTTTATTTATTTATAGAGGCCTGGAGATTGTAGTATCTATCAAATGCTGAACAGCAGCAGGCAATCCTAAATAGCAAGAAAGCATGAATGGACTTTTTTCTGTAAAAGACAAAGTAATAGTGATTACCGGCGCCACAGGTGTTCTCGGTACCGTGATGGCCGGTAGCCTGGCTGAGGCAGGCGCCAATGTTGGCATCCTGGGGAGAAATAAAGCCAAGGTAACTGACTTTGTAAACGAACTGAAAGCCCGGGGCCTACAGGCTTTTGCCCTCATTACGGATGTACTTGACGAAGCAGGTCTGGCCGCTGCCCGGGAACAGGTGGCTGAGCAATGGGAAAAGCTGGATGTATTACTGAATATGGCAGGTGGCAATATGCCGGGTGCCACCATAAAGCCAGACCAGTCCATCCTGGACCTTTCAGCCGAAGAGGTAAAAAAGGTTATGGAGCTGAATTACCTGGGCACCGTCCTGCCCACACAGGCATTCCTGCCGCTGATGCTGGCACAGAAAAAGGGAAATATCATCAACATCTCATCAGTGTCGTCCAAAAAGCCGCTTACCCGCGTTATGGGTTACTCTTCTGCCAAAGCTGCTATTGATAATTATACCCAGTGGCTGTCTGCTGAGCTGGCCCGTAAACATGGCGAGGGCATGCGGGTGAATGCCATTACGCCAGGATTCTTCCTTACGGAACAAAACAGAAACCTGCTGACCAACAGCGATGGCAGCCTCTCCGATCGTGGAAAAACCATTCTGGAACATACACCCATGAATAGGTTTGGCGAACCGGGCGATCTGGTAGGTACGCTGCTCTGGCTCTGCAGCGATGCCTCGCGTTTTGTCACAGGTGTTTCTGTTGCCGTTGATGGCGGTTTTACAGCATTTTCAGGTGTTTAATCAGAGAAGGACATGATAAAGATGGAACAAACCATGCGCTGGTACGGCCCCGCAGATCCGGTATCACTCTCCGACATCCGGCAGGCGGGCGCTACCGGTATAGTGACCGCCCTGCACCACCTCCCTAACGGCGTGGTTTGGCCGTTGGAAGAGATCAACCAGCGCAAAGCCGTGGTGGAAGCTGCAGGCCTGCGCTGGTCGGTGGTAGAAAGTATTCCGGTGCATGAGCATATCAAAACCAGGAGTGGTAACTACCTGAACTACATCAGCAACTATCAGCAGTCTGTTCGCAACCTTGCAGCAGCAGGCATTACCACTGTCTGCTATAATTTTATGCCGGTGCTGGACTGGACCCGCACTGACCTATCCTACCAGTTACCAACAGGTGCCAGGGCGCTTCGGTACGATGTAGATGCTTTGTGTGCCTTTGACCTGTATATGTTGCAGCGGCCCAATGCAGCAGATGCTTATAGCACTGAACAGCAGGAGCGCGCCAGGCAGTATTATCAGCAACTGGATAGAGCGGGCAAAGCACAGCTGCAACGCAACATGATCGCCGGCCTGCCCGGTGCCGAAGAGGGCTATACGCTTGAACAGTTTCGGGAGGTGCTCAATACCTACCGGCACATTGATGCTGCTAAATTAAAAGAGCATCTTTATGAATTTCTGAAAGCAGTGATTCCGGTAGCGGAGGAAATGGGCGTTAAAATGGCCATCCACCCCGATGACCCTCCATTTTCCCTTTTCGGTCTGCCGCGGGTCGTTAGTACCGAACAGGATCTGCTGGGGCTGCTTAATGCTGTTCCCTTGTCTGCAAATGGCCTTACCTTCTGCACCGGGTCCCTGGGGGTAAGACCCGATAATGATTTGCCTGGGATGGTGAAACGCCTGGGCCGGCACATCCATTTTCTGCACCTGCGCAGCACCCAGCGCGATGTAGCTGGCAGCTTTTACGAGGCCAACCACCTGGAGGGCGATGTACCCATGTTTGAGGTGGTGCGGGAAATTGTACAGCTGCAACAGCAGCTCAACAAGTCAATTCCCATGCGTCCTGATCATGGACACCAGATGCTCGATGACCTGAAGAAACAGACCAATCCAGGATATTCTGCCATTGGTCGGCTTCGAGGATTGGCAGAATTAAGAGGTTTGGAATGGGGAATAGTAAACATGTTACAGAAAACCTTACCTGAAGAAAGTAGAGAAAAATTTTGATTCAAATCACTTTTAAAAAAACCGGCACTGACAATTATCTAATCTGTTAAGCATCAAAGCCTTATTAGCCCATGCACGACTAAACATTCTACCCTAACAGCATGCTCAGGAAAGTGCAATCTGCTGATTATCCTTAGCTGGCATTGATTTCTTGTCTGAGAACATTCATATTTGATACGTGTTTATGCTGGGGCAAGCGCCTGACACACACAGCCCGCAGCATGATTCAACCGTTTAAATTAATATTGAGCACGTAGCATGATGACAAACGAGCGGACCGCCACCAGGCCTTTAGACACAATTTTGTTAGTGGATGATGATCCGATCACGTGCCATCTCAATTCTAAAATGATTCAGTTTCTGGGTTACCCAGGCATTGTGGCCGCCGTTAGCAGTGGCGAAACTGCCCTGGATTATTTAAAGAAAACAAGACCGGCCAACAGCAATAAGTCACGTTCCATCCTTATTCTGCTGGACCTGAACATGCCCAACATGAATGGCAGTGAGTTCCTGCAGCAGCTGGCACTGGTAGAGGCCATCAACAAAGAAAAACTTTACGTGGCCATCCTTTCTTCTAACCCGCATGAGGTAGACGAATCTTTTAAGGATGCCCTGGCTGCCTGCCTGGAAAAACCACTTTGTGAAGAACAAATGCTGGAGCTGATTGCTTCATTAACACAAGCCTGATCATTAGCATAATCTCTATCTAAAGTATCCCTTATCAGCTTCTGAGATTTACTCTCTTACTGTATGGATGTGCGCTGATCAGTATAAAATACCATACCTTTGGTAATAGCGTAGGCAAGTTACAAAGTGTCTCATCCATGATTGTTGATTTTAGACTCAGGGTTTTTAGGACGGTAGCAGATAAGCTTAGCTTTACCAAAGCAGCCCATGAGTTATTCATCTCCCAGCCTGCAGTTACCAGGCACATCAACGAACTAGAGAAACAGATCAGTAAGCCACTCTTCAACCGGCATGGCAACAGCATCAGCCTGACAAGCGACGGAGAACTGCTGTACTCCTATGCTAAAAAAATCCTTTCTCTTTACCAGGAGTTGGAGGATGAGCTCAACAGCCTGCAAAAACATGTGTCTGGCCATTTGCGTATCGGTGCCAGTACCACCATTGCCCAGTATATCCTGCCCAGCCTGCTTGCCAGTTTTAAAAAGAACCAGCCCGAAGTTCAGCTGACACTCATCAATGGAAATACCGAACGCATCGAGCAGCTGCTGATCGAAAACAGCATAGACATTGGGATGATCGAAGGCAACAGTACGCTGCCACAACTCCACTATGAACCCTTCGTGGAAGATGAAATTGTGTTGGTTACCCGCACTGATAATCCTAAAATAACTGCTTCAGAAATAAGCCCCGAGGCGCTGAAGCAGTTGCCCCTGGTGATCCGAGAAGATGGTTCCGGCACGCTGGATATCATTGAGCAGCAGTTGGAAGCGCATGGGATCCGTCGCAGGGATTGGAACATAGAAATTCAGCTGGGGAGCACCGAGAGTATCAAGCAATACCTGATGCATGCCAATGCGCTGGCTTTTCTTTCCATTCACACGGTAGTGGAAGAATTAAATAGTAATAAACTGCGGGTAATCGAGCTGGAGGGGCATACGATGAGCCGCTCGCTGCAATTCATTTCCCTGCATGGACAGCATGCCCGGCTCGTAAACATCTTTAAGCAGCATTGCATCCGTCGTTATAACCGCTAGTTATAGCGCATCACTATTTGTGATTGGCATAGTCTGTCGGCATGGCGTAGGTTTGCGTATCTCTTCACAGAATGACAGATAGGCATAATATGATTACGACAGATATTTGCATAATAGGTGCAGGCCCGGTAGGCTTGTTTGCAGTTTTTGAAGCAGGTTTACTAAAAATGCGCTGCCACCTGATTGATGCCCTGCCTCAGGTAGGCGGCCAGTTATCAGAAGTATACCCGCAAAAACCCATCTATGATATTCCCGGCTTTCCCGATATAAAAGCACAGGACCTGGTCGATAACCTGATGGCGCAGATCGCTCCTTTCAATCCTGGCTTTACGCTGGGGGAACGGGTGGAAACCTTCGATCGCCTGCCTGATGGTTCTTTCATTGTTAAAACTTCTGAAGAAACCCATGTGCATTGCCAGGTGGTGGTGATTGCCGGCGGCCTGGGATGCTTTGAACCCCGCAAACCTGTAGTGGCTGGTCTTGAGGACTTCGAAGGCAGGGGTGTCTCCTATATGGTAAGAAAGCCTGAACTGTTCCGCGACAAGCAAATTGTACTGGCTGGTGGCGGGGATTCAGCACTGGACTGGACCATTTTCCTTTCTGACATTGCTGAAAAAGTTACCCTTATTCACCGCAGCGAAACTTTCAGGGGTGCACCAGATTCTACTGAAAAAGTGTTTGAGCTGGCCCGCGAAGGCAAAATTAACCTGCTGCTGAAATCTCAGGTCGTTGGCCTGAGCGGCAATGGCCACCTGGAGGAGCTATTAGTCGAGGATGGCAACAAGAACATCAGCCGACTGCCAGCTGATCACCTGATTCCCCTCTTTGGCCTGACACCTAAATTAGGTCCTATTGCTGACTGGGGATTGGGCATTGAAAAAGCGCAGATCCAGGTAAATACGCTGGACTATTCCACCAACGTAGACCGGGTGTATGCCATTGGCGACATCAATACCTATCCTGGTAAGCTGAAACTGATTCTCTGCGGCTTCCATGAAGCAGCCATGATGTGCCAGAGCGCATTTAAATGGGTATATCCCAGCCAAAAATTAAGCTTCAAGTATACGACTGTGAATGGAGTAAATGCTTTCTAAGGACGCGCCTTTATAGTTGTATTTAGTAGCTGTTGGTGCTGGCGTATGCTGCTTAATTATCAATGGGTGGTCCGATATGAATGACGTAACAGTCATGTTACCACAGCAATCTTGCAACTCTACGCATAACAATCGGAATGCTTTGCTATGCTCGCAATGGCAGTGCTTTGATTTTGAACAGCCTTAGATCCCACTAAGGCTGTTTTTTATATGCTTTAATGAGTATTCGAGGGATTCTACTGCAATATCTAAAATACCTGTCACCAACATAAAAAGCCTTTTTTAAGGGGAAATAATCGTGCTTTAGGTTGTATTTATAGTTGGGTTATTTTATTTTGTGCAATCGATTGCGCATTTCTAATGCCCAACACAATACTTTTCAATCGAATGCCCGCCTTATGAAGCACAACTACACTATATGCCTTGCCATCCTCTTCTTATGGTGCCTTCCCTCCTTTTCTTATGCTCAGCAAACCATCGCAGCTGCTGCAAACTGGCCACTTACAAGCCCTGATACAGGAGGCACTGGCTTATCTGCCTCTACATCCGGTCCGGTTTCTGCCCGGGAAGAACTGCTTAATAATCTGGAGATCAATGGCTATTATGGTCCCGGCGATAGCCAGCGGTTGCGCATTGCAGGGAACGAATGGCCTGCTAACCAAACCGACACCCTGGCAGGGGTCTATGTGCAGTTTAGTGTTTCCCCAGCTGAAAATACGCAACTGCAGGTGCAGCGCATTGCTTTTAAGATTGCAGCAGCGAGCATCAGCACCATGAAAGCGAATGCCTACTACTCGACCGACCCGAGCTTTAAAACAGCCACTCAGTTAAACTACACCACTGGAAATGATAATAACTACCTAAGTTCCAGCGAACTGCTTCCTGTAGAAGCAACAACCGATGTTACCGTAGCGGATGGAGAAACTTTCTACCTGAGAATATATCCCTGGGTAGAAGATCCTGCAGTACGCACTGGTAAGTATGTCACCCTGAAAGATGTGATAATAGCGGGAGCAAGTGAAGCCCTGCCCGTAGCATCCTCGGTAGTCTGGGAAAGTGATGAAACCTTTGTGAACACCGGTGCCGTAGAAGGCAAAGCACCCGTCTACAGCCAGGCCATGCAGTATTATGGTACCACAGAATTACCCACCACAGACACCGGAGAAACAGTAACTGTAGCCACCATTCAGACCGTTTCCAGAGACTGGCAGGCCGAAACCGATACGGTAGCAGATCTGTACTTACAATATGAGCTTTCTCCAAAATTTGGTGCTACCCTGGAAGTGACCAGTGTTTCCCTGTACATTGGCGGCCAGTACTCTTCCAACCTACGGGTAGCAATCTATCATGCTAAAGATCCCACCTTTGAACGCAGCACCCTACTGGTGGAAGACATGGCTTTAGTCGCCGATAAAGTAGCACCTGTACAGGCAACCCTCAGTGAAACCATCGAAACCGGAGAGAAATTCTACCTCAGGATCTATCCTTACAATACCCGGTCAGAAGGTTGGGCCAAGCTGATAGCTATCTACAAACCCACCATTTATGGATCTGCTTTAGGTGTCACGGTTGATGCCCCTGCTGTTAGCACTGCAGCAGCTGTTACCGCCATCTCCACAACCTTTGCAACCAGCGGTGGCAATATCCTTTCTGATGGAGGTGCAGCCGTTACTGCACGCGGTGTGGTCTGGAGTATTAATGAGAACCCTTCCCTTGCCGATTCACATACAGAAGATGGGGCAGGTTCAGGGGCCTTTACCAGTGTGCTCACCAACCTTGCGCCCGGAATCACCTATTATGTGAGGGCTTATGCCACCAATTCGGCCGGTACAGCTTATGGAGAGCAGCGGAGCTTTACAACCCTGGAAACCCTTACAGTTCCAGCGGTAACAACTGCCTCAATCTCCAACATTTTAGCAGAAAGCGCCCAGGGAGGCGGTACCGTTACCGCCTGGGGAGGAGCCGAAATTACCGCCAGAGGCCTGGTATGGAATACCACGGGTAGACCAACAATAGCAGATCATGTGACAGCAGATGGTAAAGGTTTGGGAAGCTTCAACAGCCTGCTCTACCCTTTAGCCGCCAACTCCACCTACTATGTGCGGGCTTATGCCACCAACAGCGAAGGCACCGGCTATGGGCAGGAAGTCTCCTTTACAAGCAAGGAACAGGCGCCCGATGTGGTGGTAGTGGTCGCGCAGGATGGCAGCGGCGATTATCCAAGCGTTCAGGAAGCATTCGATGCTGTACCCGATTTCTATACCGGCACCTATACCATTTTCGTGAAACCTGGCACCTATTATGAAAAGCTAATCCTTCAGCGGAACAAAGTAAAGGTTATCCTGCGGGGAGAAGATCCGGAAACAACCATCCTAACTTATGATGATTATGCCGGCAAAGACAACCTGGGTACTGCAGGTTCTTACAGTGTGGCCATAGAGCCGGATGATTTTACAGCCATGAACATCACCTTTCAGAATACAGTGGTGAATGATGGCACTGTGGCCGATCAGCAGGCCGTAGCCCTGCGTGTAAATGGCGACCGTCAGGCCTATTATAATTGCAGAATTTTAGGCTACCAGGATACCTTCTATGCCTGGGGTGGCAGAGGCACAGGCCGCATTTACATGAAAGACTGCTATATAGAAGGATCCGTAGACTTTATATTCGGCCGAAGTATTGTGCTTTTTGACAATTGCACCATCCATGTGAACAGAGAGGGTGGCATGCTTACCGCAGCTGCCACACAAGCAGAAGCTAAATTCGGGTTTGTCTTTCTGAACAGTACCATTACAGCAGCTGAAGTAGGTTTTGACAATCGACCCATTACCAGTTTCTTCCTGGGCAGACCCTGGCAGGAAGCACCCAGAACTGTATTCATCGGCAGTGAATTACCTGCCGCACTCGATCCTGCCGGCTGGAGATCCTGGAATGTACCCCCTGCCCTATACGGAGAGTACAACAACAGCGGACCGGGAGCAGATATGTCAGGCAGGATAGATTTTGCAAAGGCGCTTACCGAGGAGGAAGCGGCTGCATATACGATTACCAATATCTTCTCAAAAAATTCTTTTCCAGGTTTCAGTCTTGACTGGATGCCTGAGGAGCCGGGAGCACTGGCGTTTGTGAACAAAGCAGTCAATCCAACCCCAGCGCATGAAAGTACTGGTATAGATCCTGCACAAGTAATCCTGAACTGGAGTGGTGATGCAGCATCTTATGAATTATACATGGGCACCGATCCGGAAGCGCTGGAGTTTATCACTGAAATAACTGGTGGCACTGCCCATGATGTTACCGTATTGATGCCCAATACTACTTATTACTGGCGGGTGGATGCTATCTCCGCCAGTGACACGGCTACCGGAGATGTTTGGTCTTTTACCACCTCTGCTGTTACCGGCCTTGAAGATGC
>JASLAE010000513.1 GCA_030147305.1 Cesiribacter sp. | reverse complement strand
GTTCATAAACAACATCAATATCAATTATAGGTTTTGCAGCTAATTTGGGTACTGATGTGCTTCCTATATGTTCAATAGAAATAGTAATAGGCGTAAGAGCTTCATTGATTACATTTTTGATTTTAATAAAGTCACTCGCCCATGCCGCTTGAAACGCTTGAATTAACATAGATGTTGTTTTGCTTTGAAGTATGAAGCATAACGGTTGGGGCTTTGCGTTCGTGAGGGCATTCACTGAACGTTAGCCTAAATTTATTACAAATGTTCTTTAGAAATAATTAGTTCAGCCCATATTCGTCAGCCCACATAACGCAAAACTCATGTTAGCGGTATGTATTATTTTATTGGTTGGGGTGCCCCTTCGAATTTTTTATATTTACCTATTAATTTACTGATGAAATAGGTGATTGGAATAATTACTTTTTTTACAAAGCCCGGAATTTCCAGCACATCATATTCACTTTTATATCTGGTGTTCAGGTAG
The DNA here is from genome assembly GCA_030147305.1 of Cesiribacter sp. GTDB lineage: Bacteria > Bacteroidota > Bacteroidia > Cytophagales > Cyclobacteriaceae > Cesiribacter. Next base: position 4,830 of record JASLAE010000513.1, on the reverse strand, counting down.
GCACCATCAGATGGATTGGGTTGAGCTGTTTTCTGCCCATTAGTTGCAGCATATAAAGTGGATAAATAAAATACAGCGTTATTTGCTGGCTTTGCCCAACAGTCGAGAATTAGTTCATCCTCGCCACTATTCCAGAATTTATGAGGAGTGTTTCGTAAGAAGGTAAAACTTTGTCCCGGGGTCAAGTAAGAAACTTCTTTTCCAGGTATCTGATAAGCCATTGTTCCTTGCACTACGTGAAAATGTTCGTCTTGCTTATAGTGCACATGCATTACCGGTCCACATTTGGGCTGAACATGTCCTTCGATAATAATTTTGTCTCCATCAGGTTCACGAATAATTTCTTTGAAAATAATAACTTCCCCATGTCCGTTGTCAATTTTTTTTGGTAGTATGTCGTTCATATTTTTAGATGTTTAGGTTTCACAGTATGACCGCTAACTGTTAGTAAATAAAAAGTAGGCGACTTCGAAGCACATAACTTTCTGTTAAGCACAAAATTTGATGTCAGTCCCAAACTTAGAATTTATCAATAAATCGCCTATTTTTTATATACATTGTTAGCCCCAGTTTTCACTTGTCTTTTACTCAGCTTGTCAATTCGTCTTTTGTTCTCCTGCTGTAATAGTGAAGGATACAAATTCATTAAAATATTTACAACCATTATTGTCAGTCCAAATAAATAGTTGTTAGAAATACTCTTATATATAGCAATAAAAGTCACAAAAATAAATCCGATTAAATGGCTTATTTCAGAAATTGTCATTTCTCTTCGTACTTCAGTCAATTCCGTTTTTTTATTTTCAAACTTTATTTTGTTATTGAAGAATTTGAAAAAGGTGTTTTTTACAATCCATTTAAAGTATTCAATCCCAATTTTTTTGTTCAGAGTTTTACTCTCAATAAAATTGAGATTCGATATTTTTTTGTAGTATTCCGTTTTCACGAGAATACTATTCAATACAAGCCCCACTATCCAAGATATTACTGATATTGATATTCCAAATGTTAAATATTTAATCATAAGTTTTTTAAATTGTGGCTAACGTCCGTTGAATAAAGCAGGCGACCTTCACCAGCTTTTGCTGAGCGGACGCTAAGGTAGGCAACAGCATTGTCAATGGCTGAATGAACTGGGGAGCTTGCTTTATTCTGTTGTTGGTGTGTGTTTATTTTTATTTTTTAATTCCAGTCCAGCTACCGTATCAAGGTCAATGCCCAGGCTTTCTTTTACTTTGGTGATAACGGAGTCAGTATAGACTTTGATGAATGCTTTCAATACTGATTCATTTATCAGCACTTCGTCGTCCGTCCTTGCCCAAGCAGAAACCAGCAGATATTTTTCATTCTTTTTTATCAGGTTGAAAATATCCGTCTGTTCCTCGTCCATACAGTTGTAGATAAAGGAGTCCGCCTGATTTGATTTATTCCATTTATTCAGCTGTTCCGCAAATTCTACAATATTCCAATGAGGTTCAGCTATAATAGTCTTTCCCTCAACGATGAATTCAAAGTCCGCCTCAATATTGGCAATGGAGTCCAGGTAGGGATTTTCTAACCGGCGTCCGTCAGCATAAGCTCTTGATATATTTTGAACTTTGAATGATATCATCTTTGCTTTTGACTTGCTATTATCAAGCTGGATGCGCCCAACGATTCAATACACACCAACGGACTCGTGTAAACGGCGGTGAGGCCGTCGGCCGATGCTGGCGTTTACACTTTGTTAGGGGCAGTATTATTTATATTTTGACAAAAATTGCCCATTAAACAATTGTCTCTACTTTACTCAAATGTTGACTTTAGTTCCAAGATATAAACGTAAGTAAATTTATGACTGGGAACAAAAGGCAAGAAAGCATTCCTGTACATCATTTGACAAGCTCTTCCTTTCTTGTATTTACAATAGAAAACACGAACGACGAGACCTTTGACGGGCTTCACCGTCATGACTTTTTTGAACTGATTTGGTTTACCAAATCCGATATAAATGAAAGCGTTGAAATAGACTTCACGCCTCATCATTTTCATGACAACGAAATTTGTGTTTTGACGCCGGGGCAGGTCTTTCGGATGGCAAAGAGCAAGCAGCAGGGTTTTGTAATGGCTTTCGCAAAAGACCTTTTCCACGAGTTGACCGACAATCGTTCCTTTTTCACTGATGTTGGCCGCCCAATCAGTTTGGGTCAAGACTCCTTGAACGCCATTCAAAGTTTGCTTCCGCTTATCATTAACGAGTTCAACGGGCAAAAAAGAATGGTGCTGCTCAAGTCATACCTTCAAGCTTTTCTTTTCCATGTCCTGACCACAGCGGATGCTCTGCCGGAAGCAGGCGACAGCCGACTCAATGAATTGTTTCAGCTGATTGACACACACTATCTCCGGCAGCGTGAGACGGCTTTTTATGCCGGACACCTTAACATCAGCGCCAAATACCTTAACTCAATTTTGAAAAGAGAACGTGGTGTCACAATCAAAGAACTAGTCTCCCAGCGGTTGGTGTTGGAGGCCAAACGCGAAATTTATTCTGGCAGGCTAACCTTTAAAGAGATTGCCTTTAAACTTGGGTTTCATGACCCCGCATATTTTTCAAGGTTCTTCAAGGTTCAAACCGGCATGAGTGCTGAACATTTTAAAGTCTCTGTTCAACATCGCAATCTTTGAAAGTGCAGTTTGTACAAGACAATCTGCACTTCATCCATTCCTGAGCGCTTATCTTATTCGCACCTTTGCATCATGGAACTGAACCTATTACTATCCTTTTTGCTGGCGTCCATGCTTCTAACCGTCCTGCCGGGGCCAGATAATATTTTTGTTTTGACAGAAAGCCTGACAAAGGGTAAGCGCGACGGGCTCGCCACGGCATTCGGCCTTTCGTTAGGAGTGCTGGTACATACAGTTGCAGCAGCCACTGGTCTCTCCCTTATCATTCAGCAATCGGCGATTGCCTTCTCGGTAATTAAATACGCCGGTGCTGCCTACCTGTTTTATCTGGCATTCAAAGGATACAAAGAAAAACGGCCTGATATTACCCTTCATACTTCCGGGGAAGAGCAACATCAGAAACTCTCTTCAGTGATTAAGAAAGGTTTTTTAATGAACGTCCTGAATCCTAAGGTGGCGCTGTTTTTCATTGCATTCCTGCCACAGTTTGTCAGCAAGGCTGGTTTCGCCATTACATTCCAGATGATGGTTCTTGGTGTTGTCTTTATGGTGCAGGCAATGCTTATTTTTAGCGTCATCAGTCTATTGGCTTCACAGCTTACGGCGTATGTGAATAGTCCGAAATTCTGGCAGATTACGAAATGGAGTAAGGTAGGCGTTTTATCCCTTTTGGGGCTGGCCTTAACTATCTCTAGAAAATAGTGAGTGCACCGAAAGTTGACTAAAGTATATTGCCCCTAACGTCCGTTGAATAAAGCAGGGGCTGCTCTCCGCAGCATGCTGATTCGACGCAAAGTATCGTTTTGGGAGTTATATGGCAAAGAGCTCTTACAGCCCTTGCTTTATTCTGTTGTTAGCTGCTGGTATTATTTAAACTGGCTCAAAAATTTGAGAGTTTCTTCTCTAGCTTTCCGTCTGGCAAACATTGTATCCCAAGCTGATCCTCCATTATTAAAATGGTAGCGTTTACCTTTAATATCCAATGCAATTTCACGAAAAAAAGTACTGGAAATAATTTGATAGTTATTTTGAAATTGAATTAGCCAATGCCCAGCATTGGAATAGATTACATTATGAACTGGATACGGATACTGGGCATCCTTCAATCTTTGCACCATTGAGGTCGCCATTTTTGCTGATGGCCATGTTTGGTCATCCTCTCCTGAAAGAAATAAAAGTGGGCCTTTACAATTTTCAACTTTGATGGTATAACGCTCCTTATTATCCTTCTGTAGTAAAGGTTCTATGTAGTTTCGATAATTGATTACATCTTCATTATCATCCTGTAAAACTTTGAGCGGTGCAAATGGCAAAGGAATCCCCTTTGATGTCCACGAAGAATGTGTAGCAATACTGTCTTCTGTATCAACGGCATTCGGTAGGATAAGGCTCCCGGGGGCATAGGCAACAACACCTTTTATTTTTGGATTGAGTGAAGCTAATAACAAGGCTAACTCCGCTCCTCTGGAAACTCCTAGTAATATTAATTTACTAGAATCTACTGCGGAGTGTTTACTTACCCAGTCAATTGCATTAACAAAATATTCTAAAGGAATCTCTTCCAATTTTTTTGGCAATCCCTCCGTTTTGAAGTAAGCAATAGAGAGAACAGCATATCCATTAAGGGCTAATGCCTGCATTTCTTTTTCAGGCAGGAACCCTCCCCCTGAACCATTCAAAGCTAATATAGTAGGTAAATCCTTGCCATCTTTGGGATACATGAAGTCTGCCACTAAATTCGTTTCCCTTATCTTTTCTTGGGTAAGATCTTCCTGATCCACTGGCCCGAACTCCTGAAATACAATTACAAATGCAATTGAAGCTAGCAAACCAAAAACCAACATCACATATAATATTAATTTGATGGCTTTTCTAAACATTGTATTTGGCATTAGTAGAATTTATAATCTTGCAGCTAACGTCCGTTGAATAAAGCAGGCGACCATTCACTGCGCTTTGCCGAACGGACGCAAAGCCAGCTGCCTGCATTGTCAATGGCTGAAAGATAGCGGGGCGGTTGCTTTATTCTGTTGTTAGGTGCTGTTTTTATATTTTTTATTCTCTTTATCCCTATTGCATTTTCAAGATCCTCATCCAAGCTGCAACCGACAGTAAGCTCCATTATTATTCAGCGTCTTCCTGCCTCTGTTTTTTAAAATTCAATAG
>JASLAE010000512.1 GCA_030147305.1 Cesiribacter sp. | reverse complement strand
TCCACTGATGTTTTGCATATTGTGCGACCCAAATACCTCTACTGGTACACGACCGTTAGGTGTTTTAAGGTAAACCTGTCCGTCTTTGATCTCGTGGGGATGTATATTATAAGGAAGCAGATTTACATCTTCCCTTTGTTTGTTGCCAATGATAGAGGCCATGGCGTCTTCTTCGCAGTATACAAGAGAGCCGCCTTTAGGAGAGGCATCTGCCAGTAATTCGAACTGTTTAACGTAGATCTCTTCTGTAGGGAATACATTGGCATGGTCCCAGGCGATGCCGCTGATCAGCACGATATGGTGATGGTAGTGTAGAAACTTGGGTGTTTTGTCCAGCGGGCTCGTCAGGTATTCGTCACCTTCCAGTATAATAACAGGCGCATCGGATAGCTGCACCATGCCATCAAAACCTTCTACTTCTGCCCCCACCATATAGTCGAACTTGCGATTGTTTTCCCGCAGTACATGCAGGATCATAGAGGTAATGGTGGTTTTACCATGGCTGCCAGCTATAACCACCCGCTGTTTATCGCGGCTAAAATTGTAGAAAAACTCAGGGAAAGAATAAATGGGCAGCCCCAGCTCCTGTGCCCGGAGCAATTCCGGATTATCGGCACGGGCGTGCATGCCCAGGATCACAGCATCCAGATCCGGGCTTATTTTCTCCGGGTACCAGCCTGTTTCCGCTGGTAAGAGGCCAAAACGTTGAAGATTAGTTTTGGAAGGATCAAAAAAACCATCGTCGGAACCAGTTACCAAATGGCCGCTGCGGTGCAGCGCAATAGCCAGGTGATGCATAACACTGCCGCCAATGGCAATAAAATGATATTTTTTAGTTAAATTTTTGCTCATAGTACTTTTAGGGGTATCCAAATTTAGAATAATTTAAATAGCCTGCCAACTAATGATTGTTCATAATATGTGGACAAAGTTGGTCATCAACTTTTTATCTTTGCTTTTATGGAGAATGGACAAGGCACTGCAAAGAATGTTCCCTTTAGGGCAAAAATACTGGCACCCAGTGAGCCAGGTTCGCTGATGGGGAAAATGCCTCCACAGGCAGTTGATCTGGAAGAGGCGGTATTAGGTGCCTTAATGCTGGAAAGAGAAGCCATTACCACGGTAATAGACATTCTTAAATCCGATAACTTTTACCGTGAACAGCACAAGGTAATTTATGAAGCCATCATAGACCTGTTCAACGCCTCAGAGCCTGTCGACCTGCTGACAGTCACGAACCAGCTTCGCAGAAACGGAACGCTGGAAAAAGCCGGGGGTGCCTTCTACATCACTAACCTAACCACCCGTGTAAACTCTGCAGCCAATATTGAATACCACGCCCGTATTGTGTCTGAAATGGCCATTAAGCGTAAGCTGATTACCATTGCCGGCGAAATACAGCGTGAAGCATACGAGGATACTGCCGATGTTTTTGACCTTCTTGACAAAACCGAGTCTGCACTTTTCGAGGTATCCGAAGCAAACATCCGGAAAAATTACGCCGACATGAAGACCATCATGCGGGACGCTTTGCGTGAGCTGGAGGCCCGTAAAGATCATAAAGATGGGCTAACGGGTGTACCCAGCGGATTTAGTGCACTGGACAGGGTTACTTCTGGCTGGCAACCCAGTGACCTTATTATTATCGCGGCACGTCCGGCCATGGGTAAAACGGCTTTCGTGGTTTCTGCCCTTAGAAATGCAGCCGTAGATTTCGACAAGCCGGTTGCGATCTTTTCTCTGGAGATGTCTGCAGTTCAGTTGGTGAACAGGATGATTTCAGCCGAAGCAGAGCTGGAGAGTGAAAAAATAAAGAAAGGCAACCTGGCAGATTACGAGTGGGAGCAGCTTGTTCATAAAACAACACGGTTAAACAAAGCACCGATCTTTATTGACGATACGCCAGCGCTCTCTGTCCTGGAACTAAGGGCAAAATGCCGGCGTCTAAAGGCACAGCACAACATTCAGATGATCATCATAGACTATCTGCAGCTGATGAGCGGCGACAGCAGTAAGGGGGGTAAAGGAGGCAACCGCGAACAGGAGATCGCATCAATCTCACGGGCTCTCAAACAGCTGGCCAAAGAACTCAACTGTCCTGTAATAGCCCTATCTCAGTTAAGTCGTGCGGTAGAAACCCGCGGTGGCGACAAACGACCGCAGCTGTCTGACCTTAGGGAATCCGGTTCCATCGAGCAGGATGCTGACATGGTAATGTTCCTCTATCGCCCGGAGTATTATGGTATTTTACAGGGTGAAAATGGCGAACCTTTACAGGGAGTGGGAGAGGTGATTATTGCAAAACACCGTAATGGATCTTTGGATACTGTACAGCTAAAATTCATAGGCAAGTACACCCGTTTTACTGATCTTGACTCACCCGGCATCAGCAATAATAGTTATTCGCCATCCGGTAATTTTTCACCTATCAAGACCATGAGTGGCAGCAATGTAAATGCAATAACACTGGGCAGTAAAGCCAATGACGACGAGGATCTGAAGCCTAAGGGGGGAAGTCCTGGTTTTGGATATACGAACTTCCCAGACGAGGATGCCCCCTTTTAAAAGCTAAGACTTGATAAATGACTTTTGAGCTATCGCAGTTAATTATAATATATAGATGCTAAAGAACAAAAAAAGGGGAAGACAACAGTGCTTCCCCTTTTTACTTTTTATTTGATAATATCAGGCAGGTATTTCCATTTTTTCTTCCCTGGGCCAATGCCTGTGCTTGGCGATAGCTTTGTTGAAAGCATTGTTGAAGCTACCCCATTCTGCAGCGTTTCTGATGCTTACGATACCGTCTTCATTGACCAGCTCACCGTTAGACCCGGATTCTGCAACTTTTGCACCCTTAATATCAGAGGCCAGCAGCAGATCGATGCCTTCGTTGGTTGCACCAATTGGTTTGCAGTGCTTGAATGCTTCATTGATAAAATGAAGGGCGTCCCCCTGTTTTTTCATAGCATCGATGCTGTCTTTACCCCCTGGAATGTAAATGGCATCATACATGATAGAGCCCGTTGTGATATGACTCTTGTCCACCTCAACCTCCGGTCCATCTGCACTTTTGATCATGCCCTTGAACTTAGAAACTATTTTAGCATGCGCTCCCGCTTGCTTCAGTGAATCTTTTACAGCCATTAACTCATGATAACTAAACCCTTTTTCGATGAGGATAGCTACCTGTCGGGTCTTGATGCTATCTTCTTTTTTGAGGGGAGTGCGTTCCTGGCTAAGGGCAGGTGAGTCCTCCACCTGTTTTCCAGGAGTAACAGCATGCGTTACCTTTTCTTTTACATTGTTGGCAGAGTCTTTTACCTTACTGGAAACAGGGCCAGAAGGAGCATCTACGCCAATGCCCATGGCAACCATGGTTGCTAACTCGTGGCTGATGTTGTTAAGGATTTCGTTAACCATCCGTTCCCGCACCATTTTAGAATCAACTTTGCCTAATTCGAAATGCAAAGCGCTAATGATGTGCTTCTTTTCAATTGCTGACATGCTATTCCAGAACAGGGTAGCCTGAGTGAAATGGTCTTTGAAGCTTTCACTGCGTTCCCTTACTTTGCGTCCATCCACCCGCTCCTGGTAATGCACATAACCGCCTTCAGCTTCTGAAGCAGTTTTAAATTTATCCCCTTCTAAAGAACTGGGAGAGTAATTAACTTTTCCCTTGCCAATAGTTTGTTTCATAAAGCCCGCACCATGGAAATTATGCACGGGACAAACCGGGCGATTAATGGGTACTTCAGTAAAGTTCTTGCTGCTGAAACGGTTTATTTGTGTATCCAGGTAAGAGAATAGCCTGCCCTGCAGGAGCGGGTCATTCGTGAAGTCTATGCCTGGTACAACGTTACCAGGATGAAAGGCAACCTGTTCGGTCTCTGAGAAAAAATTATCCGGATTACGGTTCAGGACCATTTTACCTACTTTCTTCAGTGGTACCAGTTCTTCTGGTATTATTTTAGTCGCATCCAGCAGGTCAAAACCGAATTTATGCTCATCCTCCTCCTCTACAATCTGCACGCTTAGCTCATATTCTGGGTAGTCGCCCATTTCTATGGCTTCCCATAGGTCACGCCTCAGCCAGTCCGGATCTTTGCCAGCTAGCTTCTGAGCCTCATCCCATACCAGTGAGTGCATGCCCAGCAGCGGACGCCAGTGCAGTTTTACAAATCTTCCTTTGCCGGCTGCGTTGATCCAGCGGAAGGTATGCACACCAAAACCCTCCATCATCCTGAAACTCCGGGGAATGGCCCGATCCGATAATACCCACATCAGCATATGGGCAGATTCAGGCATTAGTGAGGCAAAATCCCAGAAGGTGTCGTGTGCAGCAGAGGCCTGTGGCATTTCATTATCAGGCATGGGCTTAATGGCATGTACCAGGTCAATAAATTTGATGCCATCCTGAATAAAGAAAGGCGCCATATTATTGCCAACCAAATCGTAATTGCCTTCTTCAGTATAAAACTTGGTTGCAAAACCACGGACATCCCGAACAGTATCGGCGGAGCCCCTGGAGCCTACAACGGTAGAAAAACGTACAAAGACCGGCGTTTTTACATTGGGATCAGACAAGAACTTGGCCTTTGTAAATTCTGCCATTGATTGATAAGGCTGAAAATAACCGTGTGCACCAGAGCCGCGGGCGTGTACTACCCGTTCGGGGATAGACTCATGGTCCAGATGGGTGATGCGTTCCCGGAAAATGAAATCCTCCATCAGGGTGGGTCCTCTGTCACCCGCTTTCAGAGAGTCATCCACATGATTTACCCGTACGCCTGTGTCTGTCGTGAGAAATTCTTCATCAGAAGTTTCGCGGAATTCATCAAGCTGCCGGTCTTTGGCATTTTCATCGAAATTAAAGTTTGATGGATCGCTTTGGTTAAGGTTTTGCTTTTTTTTCTTTGAGTCGTCCATGAGAAGATCTTTGAGTGTTTGAAAAATATTGTTTCGCAACAAATAATCAGCATGCCCCGCGTACGCCAGGCCAAAGAATTGATTCAGACTCAAGTACATGAGCTGTTAATTTTAACAGAAATATACCTCAAGTAGAGCAGCGTATATTTTAGGAACAGACCAGTATGGATGTGGTTTTGAATTGTTATAAAAAAATGGAAAAAAATTAAAACAGCTCATTCACCCGTTCAGGCATCAAAAAGCTTCCATAATTAATAAAATGTCAGCCTGTGATAACCCTTTAATTTTTACATGTGGTACGTGCTCATTATTTTCAGGCTGTTTTTTTAAAGTGAATTTTATTACTTAAGCTTAATTCAATGAAAGCGCTTGCACTTACAAAACCCAACACCATTGAAATAATAG
>JASLAE010000483.1 GCA_030147305.1 Cesiribacter sp. | reverse complement strand
ATGGATAGCGATGGTGTTAGCAAAAAAATTCAGGCTTCCCTATATCATTACAGAACACATGCCCCCCTTAACTTTTAAAAGCTTTCTTACAAAAAAAGGAAGTATGAGTGATTGGCTAACAAAGCCACTATCCAATTCATCAAGGAATATAGCAGTAAGCCCGCTACAAAAGCAAGTCCTAGAGAAACGCAAAATCCCCAGATTAACTTTTATTCCTAATCTAACGGATGAAAATTTTTTTAGGCCGGATGATAGTATAAAGCATAAACCTAATGCCTTTACTTTCTTTACGCTGGGCCGGATGGAGCCAGAAAAGGGCATTCCAATACTATTATATGCTATTGCTTCTTTAAAGCGAAAAAAAAATATACTATTCCTGATTGGCGGTGACGGAAAATATCTACAGGAATATAAACAATTAGCCCAAACACTTCAAATAGAAGATAAAGTAGTGTGGCTTGGCATGCTTGATAGAAACCAGGCCCTGGCACAGTATCAGCAATGCGACGCATTTGTGCTACCAAGTTTGTATGAAAATCTTCCGCTAGTGTTATTAGAGGCAATAGCTTGCGGTAAACCTATTATCAGCACACGTTGTGGAGGTCCAGAAAGCATCATAAATGCTAAAAATGGTTTACTCGCTGAACCAGGCGATATTGAATCTTTAGGTAATGCATTAGAATATTTAATGAAAAATCAAGATCAATATGATAGCAAAGAAATAAGAGATGACTTTTGCCGAAGATATTCCAGGCAAGTAGTTTGCAATGAAATCATGAAGATCTATCGACAGGTGATAGCAGAATACAGGAACTAAGTTTACCTACTACAATTAAGGAAAGGATATTTACCTTATTTTTGCGCCCTTATTATTAGATCATTCCCATGCCCTATCTGCTGCTTGGCGTTCTATTCAATGTTGCAATTTTTTTAATCTTCAGGGGTTATGCCCGCTTTGGCGTCAATACATTGCCTGCTATTGTGGTCAATTATTTTGTATGCGTAGTTACAGGAATGATTTTCCTGGGAGATTTCCGTGCGGCAGTAAGCGTTTCGCTGAACAGCCCCTGGCTGATCTTTGCGCTCTTTTTGGGGGCCATGTTCATCGTTACATTTTACATGATGGCCCTTACCACACAACGCCTGAGCGTTACCGTATCTTCAATTGCTGCTAAAATGTCGCTGGCCATTCCAGTTGTTTTTAGCCTGTTTATTCTTAAGATCGACAGCAAGGATTTTGATATTCTCAACTATCTGGGCATCCTGGTGGCCTTTATAGCAATTTACCTTAGCTCCTGGAAACCGAAATTAAAAGAAGTTACCCCACTGCCCGAAAACAAATTACTTTTAATGCTGCCCCTGGGGGTATTCTTTGGCAGTGGCATTATCGATACTACCATCAACTATACTTCTTACCACTACCTGCAGGCAGCAGATGAAGCCATATTCCCGCTGGTTATCTTTGGAGCGGCTGCCATCATGGGGCTGATGCTTCAGCTTTTCCGGCAAATACCCACCGGACGAAAAGAATTTATTGGGGGTATAATACTTGGTGTACCAAATTATTTTAGTGTTTATTTTATTGTAAGAGGCCTTGCAGAATTCAATAACAATGGAGCATTCTTTTATCCATTATTAAACATCAGCATTATTTTAGGTTCCTCTCTTATGGCCGTAATGCTATTCAAAGAAAAATTGTTACCCATTAACCGCCTGGGGCTTATGCTTTCAGTGGTGGCCGTTTTTTTATTATCTTATCAGGAAATCCTGAGTGCGCTTTAACATGTTACGCTTAATTGTCATTGCCTTATTTATAGCATGCTACCCCTGCACGGGCTGGGGTCAGCATTATAGTCTCTTAGAGCAAGAGGAAGACCTGGAGCAGGTAAAAAACATTACACAACTGATTTATAACGCGCAGTTCCAACAGGCTGACCTCCAACTTTCGGCGCTTAAAAACAAGGTTCCGGCAAATCATCCTGTACTTCCCTTATTGCAGGCTATTACCCTGTATTGGCAGGCGGCACCCATGCATCCGGATGCACACAATTTTGATAAGTTTATTGGGTTGCTCCATAAAACCAACCAAAATGCTGATTACTACCTTGAAAATGGCTACGACAAAATTGTTACCACCTTTTGTACGCTTACCGCACACAGTTTACTGGCGCGCTATCATGCTGAAAAAGGAGATAAGATGGCCGCCATTAAGGAAGCAAGGGTAACTTACGGCTTTATGAAGCAGGGATTTGAACTTCAAAATCAATACAACGAATTTTATTTCTCTACCGGACTCTACAATTACTATCGGGAAAAATATCCGGAGCAACATCCCGTTTACAAGCCTTTTATGTGGCTTTTTGAAGATGGCGACAAAGACAAGGGCTTACAACAGCTGGAATATGCTGCCCGCCATGCTGTTTTCACCAAAGTAGAGGCTGCCACCTTTCTGGTGCATTTATATCTTTATTATGAAAATCAGCCCCAGAAGGCACTTCCTATTATCCGTTTGCTGTACCAGCAATTCTCTGGAAATCGCTATGTAAGACTGCAATTAACAGAAAGTTTGCTGGCATCCGGTCATTATGTAGCAGCAACACCACATGTTGCTTTTTTACAGCAACACAAAGACCATTATTACCATGCTGCCGGGACCCTCTTTGCCGGAATCTTAGCAGAAAAACAACATAGAAACTATGCGCAGGCCCACCAGCTTTACCAAAAGGCACTCGAAATTGCCAAACCTTTAAACTACATTGGTGATACCTATCGAAGCATGGCACATGCCGGCATTGCGCGCTATCATGAAGCTAATCAGCAAAAGGACAAAGCCCGGGCGGCCTGGCAGGCAGCCCTGGATTTAGCCGCATATGAATATCCTGTCAAGCAGGAAGCAAAACAAAAACTTCAGTAATGTCAGCAACTGACACTTATCGCACGCTGGCCCGTACATCAGAAGCATTGTTTAAGGAGAAAGGAAGTAAGTTTATAGCCAGGGCCTATCCAGTAGAAAATGACGAAGCGATAAAGGAGATACTGGAATCGCTGAAGAAGGAGTTTTTTGATGCCCGCCACCACTGCTATGCCTGGATACTCGGTCAACAAGCAGAACGTTACAGAGCCAATGATGCCGGTGAACCTAATCACACCGCCGGTGATCCTATCCTTGGGCAGATTCGCTCCCTCGACCTGACCAATACACTGGTTGTAGTAGTGCGTTATTTTGGTGGTACCAAACTGGGTGTGAGTGGGCTGATACAGGCTTACCGCACAGCGGCAGCAGAGGCACTTGCGGCCAATGATATTGTTGTAAAGGTGGTGAAGAAAATGCTGCAACTCAAATACAGTTATGACCAGACCAATGAAGTGATGCGCCTGGTAAGTGATTTTGAAATGGAAATAGCATCGCAGCAGTTCACCGAAAATTGTTTCCTGCAGGTGCTGGTGCGTAAAAGCCGATATGAAGAGGTGCTTGAGAAGGCATCAAAGCTGCAGGGCGTGGAGGTGCTAGCACAATAAGTCATCTTTATTACCCTGATTACAGAAAAGCACCTGCCAAAGAAGGGTTATGAAAGACCTGAAAAAAAGCTCCCTTTGCTAAGTATGTAAGCGTCTGCTGTGCACCAGCCTGCTCTATGGTTATAACTCCGCTATGAACAGCTGAGTAATAAAGGAGATCCGTTAAAGCTTAGCTAAGACCTGAATTGCTGTCCGTTGTTTGATCGAATCCCTTTAGGCTTGGGTGGCGGTGGCATCTGGAATAAATGTTCACCGGGCTGAATATAACCCCAACGCTCAAGCTTTTCGTATAACTGCAGGCAAATCCAGGCATCAGTGGCTGCATAAAATACCTGGCTTTTGCTTAAGGAGTCACGTTCCCAGTTAGAAGTTTGCTGGCTTTTGCTGATGCGCACCCCTAACATAATGGCCGAAAGGCTGCGAACACCTATATTTTTTACCCCGGCTGCCTGCGCCACCTGGTTTAGGTCTACAACTCCGGCTGGATTAAAGTGGCCAAATTTCTGTAGCTCACGTAAATCGTCTAAAATAGAAATGCCTGCTTTAATGATTGTAGGTGTTTCAAAAAGGGTGCGAAGCCCTGAGGTAAAGCCAGTTTTATTGGTTCTGATCAGGTATACCAAACCAGGGGTCGCTATTTGTAACAGCGAAATCGGGTAATACTCTCCCTTCCGGAAAGAAGGACGGCTCTCTGTATCGAAACCAATGACTGGTTGCCGATACAGATCTGAAAGAGCTTCTGAAAGTTCTTCCTCCGTATTTACGACCACAACCTCACCCTCGTATCGGATCAGTGGCAGTTCGTTTATCTCCTCTTTGGTAACCTCTTGCTTAAACATTTACTAATGAATCTGCTTTTTCGGGTGTTTGGTTTTTAAATCTTGTGATTTTTATATTCAAATATCCATATGCAATCGTCATAAGTGGACTAATGATGTTAAAAAAGCAGTAAGGAAAATAGATAATGGTAGCCACTCCCAACACCGATGCCTGGGTGAGACCACAGGTATTCCAGGGCACCAGTACAGAGGTAACAGTGCCACTATCCTCCAGGGTTCTGCTCAGGTTTTCGGGGCATAGCCCTCTTTTGCGATAGGTGTCTGCATACATTCGCCCTGGCACTACAATGGCCAGATATTGATCTGAAGCTGTTAGGTTAAAGAAAATGCAGGTAGCCGCAGTAGAGGCAATAAGAGAACCGGTAGAATTAGCCCAGGAAATAATTGATTCTGTAATTCGCTGTAGCATCCCTGTACTTTCCATCACACCTCCAAAGACCATCGCACACACGATCAGCCAGATGGTGTTCAGCATACCGGCCATACCGCCCGTAGTTAGCAACTCATCTACAATAGGATTGCCCGTAGCCACACTTATTTTAGTATACATAGACTTCATAAGTGCAATGTAACTACCCACCATTTTATCATCAACAACACCGGACACCTGCGTAACCACGCCAGGCTGGAAGATGAATGCAAACACACCTCCTAACAAAGTGCCTGCCAGCAGGGCTGGCAGCGCCGGCACTTTTCGTACAATCATAAAGATTACAGCGACTGGCACCAGAAACAACCAGCCATTGATATTAAAATGCAGCTTGATGGCCTCCTGTACTTCACCTACATTGGCAGCCGCTCCTCCTGTATCATTTGTAAAACCAATCACCAGAAATATGATGAGGGTAATGATCATGGATGGAATTGTTGTCCACATCATATAGCGAATATGTGTAAACAAGTCTGTGCCAGCCACAGCCGGGGCAAGGTTAGTGGTATCGCTCAGGGGCGACATTTTATCGCCAAAGTAAGCTCCCGAAATGATGGCCCCTGCTATGATTCCTTCCGATAGCCCCAGGGCTTTACCGATTCCGAGCAATGCGATACCAATAGTGGCTACTGTAGACCATGATGAACCGGTAGCCAGCGAAACCACGGCACTCACAAAGCAGGCTGCAAATAAGAAGATGGTGGGGTTTAATACCTCAAGCCCATAATAGATCATGGCGGGTACAATTCCACTTAACAGCCAGGTGCCCGCCAGTGAACCGATCAGCAGGAGTATAAGGATTGCTGACAGGGCAGTGCTGATGCTGCGTACAATGCCATCCTGCATCTCGTCATACGTAAATCCCAGGCGGTATCCGATAATACCCGCCACAGCTGCCGCAAACAATAAGGCTAACTGATTAGAGCCGTCAAGGGCACCATCACCAAAAATAATAACGTTTAATGCCAGCAGGGCTATCAGAATAATGATTGGAATAAGGGATCCCAGCAGACTGGGCTTACGTTTTATAACTGTCATTGTAAGTAAAAACGGTACGCGTGAAGCCTCTAATATACATCTTCTCAAAAGAAAGCAGAAAAATCAAGTGCATCTTTTCCCTTTTATCTCCCTTAAAGGAAGATCAGGAAGCTGCTCGGGAGTGAGAAATATTTCTCATAAGCACAATGAATTGTAAATATTCCAGCCCCGAAGGACATTGATCAAAATGTAGACCATGATATTTTCAGGCTGGCATGAGAATAAATAAAAAAGGGTAGTCACGGCCATCATTGGCCATAACTACCCTTTTTTAACTAAGCCGGCAATTACATGCCTGCTTCTACTGTACCGGAAGAGAATAAGAAATAATCTATAATCCAGCTGATGAAGGCAATCAGCACAGCAAGGATCAGTGAAGGCATAAATCCTCTGGTGTGAAAGCCCTTGCTTACCTTATCCACAATCTCAATGATAATTGCATTGACAATTATTCGGATAATGAAGCCAAGCCCTGTAAAGTAAAAAACTCCTAAGGTTGCTATGTTCAGGACGAGCGTCAGCAACCAGCCTATTAAGAAGCTAAAAATACCTATGAGTATGGCTACCCAAATGGCTGTTCCAAAGCTACGGATCTCCACAGAGCTCATGGCTTTGGCAGCAATAATTAGCACAAGGGCATCTACTATAAGGTGCACTAATAGTTCAATCATAATTTTAAGGTTTTAGTTGAAATTTAAACCTTAACGTAAAAAATGGACAGAGTGTTTAGCAGTTGCAAACCGTTAACCATTTAATAAACAAGCCGCAATGCGTTCCGCCAGGCGGCTGCCTATGGCAACACCCATGCCGCCAAGGCGCACACCTACAGCGATGCGATCGCCAACAGTAGTGATCACCGGCTCCTTCACAGGACCAAAAGCCATGATGCCAGACCAGCGATGTGCTATCTGTACCTGCCTGCCGGGCACAATCACTTCAGCTAAAAGCCTATCCAGAGCCAGCTGTATGTTTTCATTCAGCTGCAGCAGTGTTGTGGTTTCCGCACTGAAATCAAGGTTACGCCCACCGCCCAATATTATTCTGTTGCCCAGGTTCCGGAAATAGTAATAGCCCTCTTCCAGATGAAAAGTACCCTTGAATGGTAACGCTGCGATGGGCGCTGTTACCAGCACCTGGCCCCTGCCCGGCTCTAAGGCCAGTTCCGGCATTAACTGGCGAGCAAAAGCATTTGTGCAAACAGCTACTTTGGCTGCTTTAAACCGTATTTCTGATTGTCTAACAGGATCCAGGGCCACTACTTCTACGTCTGCCCTGGATTCTGCGATCCCCTCCACCTGAACACCCGTAAGTACTTCCACACCTGCAGCGCGTGCGTAGGCGCCTAACGCCTGCATCATTTGCCCCGTGTGCACCTGTCCTTCCAGGGGATTGAAAATCATGGTGCTGATGCTTTTGACATCAAAGCCGAAAGTTGCCAGCGAAGCTTTCTGCTCAGAAAATACAGGCTGTGTAAACAGGGGCTTCAGCCATTCATTTACAGCATCCAACTGCTGCAGACAATCCTCTTCCTGTTGCCTGACCAGTTCATAACCGCCAAATCGATAATAGCCAATGGGAGCATCTCCCAACCGCCTGCGCAGCTTCTGCAGGCCTCGCCAGCGCTCATCTACCAAGCGCAGGGCAGTTTCGTCACCCATCTTTTGCCGGTCTACCAAGAGCTCTGTCAGGCTGCCAAAGCAAGCAAAGCCAGCATTGCGGGTGCTGGCGCCAGCCGGGAACATGCTACGCTCCAGTACCACTACACGGGCAGAAGGTCTTTTT
>JASLAE010000482.1 GCA_030147305.1 Cesiribacter sp. | reverse complement strand
CCTATCCATGGCCGCTTTCCTTTCAAAACTAAAGTGCTCGTTTACTTCCATAATCATCACCAGGCGATTGATTAAACGATAGATCTCCATGTTCTCGATCCCGGCCTCTTTGATTCGCTGCAATACCTTTGGCCACACCTGCTGATGATGATGCTCATATTCGGCCATCAGGGCCTCGTCTTCTTTCAGATCCAGCATTAATATATATCTCCTGTTTGCCATGGCACTTCTTTACTGTTTTATTGATCCTGCTGATTACCTGCCATCATACCTTGCGGGTTAGGGCTCGCGTTGATCCGGTCATACAAAACGGTTTCTTTTCTTCTGGCAATCAGCCCATAGATGGCTATGAGCACAAAACACAGCAGCGGCACGATAAAGGACAGGTGTATGCTTCCGGTCGTGTCAGATACCTGGCCCTGCACAGAAGTGAGCACGGCACCTCCTAAAATGGCCATGATGAGGCCTGATCCGCCGATTTTAGTATCCCTGCCCAAACCCTTTACCGCTAATCCATAGATGGTGGGAAACATAAGCGACATGCAGGCTGAAATGGCAACCAGTGCATACACACCTACTTTTCCTTCTCCTAAAACAACAATCAGGGTAAACCCAATGGCCAGTACAGATAGGAGGATGAGTAAATTTACAGGCCGGATAACTTTCATTAAAGCCGTACAAATAAACCTGGAGACGGTAAATAAAACCAACGCCAGCAGATAATAACTGGCAGCCTGCTCTTCGTCAAGGCTTAGTTCCTGCATTACATAGCGGATGGTATATGACCAAACCCCAATTTGTGCCCCTACATAAAAGAACTGCGCCACCACTCCCCATACATAGTTTCCGTTCTTGCTAAGCCTTTTAAAGGTAGAGCCAATATTCAGCGATGGCCCTTCATCTGAGGCTTTAGGCATTTTTACCCAGGCAATAGTGATCCAAAGCAGCATCAATAGAAAGGCAATCCCTACGTAGGGTCCCATCACGGCATTCAACTCGTCCGCCTGTATGGTTTGCAACTCATCCGGCGTAAGGGTAGCCCTGGTTGCTGCCGTAGCTGTATGAAGCTGTGAAAGGATAAATACCTGGCTTAGCAACACTCCCAGGATAGAGCCTATTGGATTGAAGGATTGAGCAAAGTTTAACCTGCGGGTTCCTGTTTCTTCCGGCCCCATCGCTATGATGTAGGGATTGGCAGCCGTTTCAAGTATGGAAAGTCCACCTGCCAGCACAAAGAGCGCCAGCAAAAAGAAAGCATAGCTCATGGTTTGACTTGCCGGATAGAAAAGCAGTGAACCAATGATGAAGAGGCCTAAACCAAATAGAATACCTGTTTTATAGGTAAATTTCTTGATCAGGATAGCCGCTGGCAGTGCCAGGCAAAAATAAGAACCGTAAAAAGCCACCTGAATCCAGGAAGTCTGGAAATCCGACATGCTCATGATCTTTTTGAAGGCAGCCAGGAGGGTGTCAGTCATGTTATTAGCCAGCCCCCAGAGAAAGAACAGGCTTGTGATAAGGATGAAAGGGATGATTGGGGTTTTTTGCTTGATATTCATCTGATATAGTTTTCGCTAAATCAAAGCCATGTCTAAATGAACAAATCTGCCATCTACCTACTACCATTAACTTTTAAAGTAAGCGGTATGAGCTGCGAGATGATATACGACTTTTTTACTATTGATATTCTGGATCGAGCCTTTGATCCATTTAAAAATCAGGAAGGGCATCATGCGTCATCGTTTAATAGTTTTCCAGAATTTAGTCAAATATTGCCAGCGTATACATAACCTTTAAATGTAATTATTAAAACTAGGTTTTAGTACGGCCTTCTTCTACTTAAAAATCGGCTATTTCTGATACTATTATTGCAATTTCAACTAAGGAACTACTATGTTTAGAAGAATTGTATAATATTTAAAGTATATCTCCCTGGCATCACCGCACTGTTCACTGCTGAAAATAGAATATTCCATCAGAAAGACATTAATGGTACACCTTCAGCATGATGCCAAAACTTTTAAAGAGATCAAGCCATCCTGATCCGTTCGTTTTTCAGGAATATTTTATAACAGCAGCAAACAAAATGATAAACAACATCAACTCTACGCGCTCAAACCAATTGCTATGATAAAATTCAGCATATCATTCTCAATACGGCCACTTATACCAGGAATATTATATTGCTGCATGCTCTGTAGCTTATACTCATGCACAAATCAGAGTACGACGGCACAGCAGGAACAAGCAAAGGCAACAGAAGATCTGCACCTTGTATTTATTACCGGCGATGAAGAATACCGCTCGGAAGAATCAATGCCTATGCTGGCAAAAATCATGAAAAGAGAGCTTAAATGCCGGGTAAGTATATGCTATGCCACAGACTCTACCGGTCTCATTAACCCAAACAACACCAGGCACATAGAAGGCCTTGAAGCTGTAAAGAGTGCAGATCTCGTCGTTGTTTTTACACGCTTTAGAGAGCTTCCTGCAGAAGAAGCCCGCTATATTACAGATTATGTAGAGTCTGGCAAACCCATTGTAGGCTTCCGTACTGCCACGCACACTTTTAAATATCTGGAAGATTCCTCCATGTTCCACCTGAACGAAGAGTGGCCCATGAAAGTCTTTGGCCAAAAGTGGATTACGCATCACGGTCATTTTGAAGATGGAAGCGGCTTTTTAACAGACGTAGCGCTTATTGCTGACCAGCAGGATCATGCTGTTTTAAGAGGGGTAGCCCCTTTCCAGGCCTATTCCTGGCTTTACCATGTACAGGGCGGCGAGCATAAGTTGTGGGGAGACAGTAAGCCTTTGTTGTTAGGCACTTCCTTACGGTCTAACCATCAGGAGGAAGGGGCACTTGATAAATATCCCCTTACTAACCCGGTGGCCTGGACAAAAACCTATACCGGTACTGCCGGAAAAACCGCCAGGGTCTTTTTTACCACCCTGGGCCACCCTTATGATTTCAAAGACCCCTCTATGCGCAAATTAGCCGCCAATGGTATTGCCTGGGCACTGGGGCTGGAAAGCAAAATTCCTGCACAAGGCCTTAATGTAGCGTTTGTGGATGAATATAACCCTAACAATTCTGGCTTTGGAGATAAATTTAAAAAGGGATTAAAGCCAGTCCTTGAACTGTAAAGTTTAGCGGCATCCGGCTCAAGGGTAATAGCTTTCTCCAAACATGCATACAATTTGATTAGCACCACATCCAATGTCCCTGGTAAAATACTCTATTAAATGTTGGCTATTTGCGCTGCTGCTGGTGACGCAATGGTCCTGCACCCCCAGCAATCCCTATCAGGTGGAAAGCATTGAACTGGAGCTAAGCCCCGGCACCAGGATAGCGATGGTTGGCAATACCCTGGGGGAGCGCATGCAATATTTTGGTCACTTTGAATCGCTGCTACACCAAACACACCCTACACACCAGCTGGTGGTGCGTAATTTATGCTGGCCTGCCGATACCCCTTCCCTACGGCCCCGCAGCCAGGGAGTAGACCCCGACCAGGAACTAAGAGAGCAGCAGGCCGATGTGCTATTTGCTTTTTTTGGCTTTAACGAATCATTTGAGGGTGCTGATGGACTGGCAAAATTTGAACAGGATCTGGAAGCCTTTATCCAGAATCCGCTCAGGCTTGAAAAGAGCAATACTGCCCTTCAGCCAAAGGTAATTTTATTCTCTCCCATCGCTTTCGAAAATCTTTCTGCAACACAAAAACTTCCGGATGGTAATGAGCATAACCAAAACCTGGCCCTTTACACAGCAAAAATGAGGGAGGTGACGGAAAGGAACAATATCTACTTTATTGACCTTTTTCACCCAACTCAAAAACTGTTCAAAGAGGAAGCAGGCCCCTGGACCATCAATGGTTGTCACTTGAATGATAGGGGATATCAAAAGCTGGCGCAAATCATCCATTTTGCCCTTTTCGGACAAGAAGCAGAACCCAATAATCAGTATGAGCTGCTAAGAGCCATGGTGAACGAGAAATCTTTTCAGTTCAGACAAGCCTTTCGCCCCGTGAACGGCATCCATGTGTATGGAGAGCGGGTATACCCCTTTGGCAACATCAACTTTCCGCCGGAGCTTAAGAAGCTGCAGGAGATGACGGCAAACCGCGACCGCCGCATCTGGGAAATTGCCCAGGGCAAAACCACCTCACTGGAAATAGATGACTCCAACACTACCCAGCTTCCCAGCATCGACAGCAATTACCCAAGACCCACTAAATATTTATCAGCTGCAGAAAGTAAACAAAAGTTTAAGCTTCCCGAAGATTTTGAAATCAATCTGTTTGCCTCTGAAGAGGAGTTTCCAGAACTGGCTAATCCGGTACAGATGAGCTTTGATGACAGGGGCAGGCTATGGGTATCCGTGATGCCAACCTATCCCCACTATCTTCCCGGAGATCCGCCTTCAGATAAAATTTTGATTTTTGAGGACACCAATGGAGATGGCAAGGCCGATAAACAAACTGTTTTTGCTGATAAGTTATACCTGCCCATAGGCTTTGAGTTTGCCAATGGAGGGGTATATGTTTCACAGCAACCTAATCTTGTCTTTTTAAAGGATACTGATGGCGACAATCGGGCAGATGTACAGGAAATAGTGCTGCATGGGTTTAGCTCACACGATGCGCACCACGCTATAAGTGCCTTTACCGCCGATGCATCAGGCGCTATTTTTATGCTGGAAGGATTCTTTCTCTATACACAGGTAGAGACCCCTTATGGCCCTGTTAGAGGAAAAGATGGAGTTGTCTATCGCTTTGAACCTGACACATGGCGGCTGGAAGCTGTGGTACGCTTTAACTTCTGGAATCCCTGGGGGATTGCCTTCAACGAGTGGGGTCAATCCTTTATAGCCGATGCATCAGATGGAGAAAACTTTTCCATGAATACCATCATGACCACACTTCCTTATGGGGTAGAGCATCAAAAAGATCTTCTTTCCATCACCGAAAACAATATGGTGAGGCCAACCTCCGGGGCTGAAATTGTCTCCAGTGGACATTTTCCGGCAGAGATGCAGGGTGATCTTCTACTCAACAACACCATTGGCTTTTTAGGCACCCGGCAGCATATCCTCATCGATAGTGGTGCTGGCTTCAGAACAGAACTGCGCCAGGACCTGATCTCCAGTACCGATCCTAATTTCCGGCCTGTAGACATGGAATTTGCCCCCGATGGCTCTTTATATGTGGTTGATTGGCACAACGCACTTATTGGCCATATGCAGCACTCTATCCGGGATCCGAAAAGAGACCATCGCCATGGCAGGATATGGCGCGTCACCCATAAAAGACGACCCCTCTTGACGCCTGTCTCTATTGAAGGTGCCTCTGTGGATGAGCTTATGGAACTACTGAAGTCAGCGGAATACCGCACCCGCTACAGGGTTAGAAGGGCCCTGAAGCGCCACGATACCCAACAGGTATTAGCAGCTGTGAAGGCCTGGTCAGACAACCTATCACCCAGTGATAAAAATTACGACAGGCATTTGCTGGAAGCCCTGAACGTGAGCTGGAGCCATCATGCAATTGACCCCAATTTACTGGAAAGGAACCTCAACTCCGGCAACTTTAACGTTCGTGCTGCCGCTGTAAGAATATTGCGCCACAGCTGGCGAAACACAAAGAACTATGAAACTTTTTTACTGCAGGCAGCTCAGGACCAGCATCCCAGGGTGAGGTTAGAGGCCCTGATAGCAGCCAGCAACCTGCCTCCGGAGCAGGGAGTAAAGATAGCCACGCTGGTAGCCAAGCAACCTACAGATTATTTCCTGAATTATGCTTTGGCGTACAGCATGATCCCGTTGCGCCCCTACGCCAAAACTGCCCTCGCACAACACAATGCTGACATTGAAGAAAACAAGCAAGTGCTGCAGCGCCTGATTGATTTGCAAGATCCCAGTCAAAAGAAAAAAGCAGCCTCAACGGCCATGAATAACATTGATGCAGATACCTGGAAGCTGGGCGAAGCCGTCTATAGCCGGGATGCGCACTGCGGCACCTGCCACCAATCCATTGGTACAGGGATAACCGACATCTACCCTCCCCTTATGGGCAGCGAATGGGTGATGGGCAATGAGGAAAGGCTTATTAAACTGGTGCTGGATGGGCTTATAGGTGAAATTACGGTAAAAGGTGTTACCTATAAAGGGGAGAGCACCCCGCCCATGACCCCTTTTAGGCACATTATTACAGATGATGAAGAAATGGCTGCCGTTTTGACCTACATCCGAAACAGCTGGGGGAACGAAGCGCCTGCCATCAGCCCTGAAACAGTAAAAAGGGTACGGGAAGAAACCAGGGACCGGAACAAGTTCTGGACCGCTGCAGAGTTGCTTCAGCAACATCCACTGTAATAAAATAAAGCTTAATCAAGTGGGCTTCCCTCCTGGCTAAATCCTGCTGAACAGGATTTAGCTTATCAACAATAAAACTGGCCCTGAGCCATTTGAAGTAGAATATCTACCGGAGAGTTTACGTCAAATGATGCCTGCTGATGCTTTGAGAAGGATGATGATATTCTAAAAAAATTAGATGCTTTAATCATGAGAAGTAGTTGTCTAAACAACTGCTGTGTGGGATACAAATCTGACCCGTATTTTCTATGAATAATTCTTTGTCAGCTCCACCACAGTACTACGGCTTAGGTATTGCATTTATTCAATCATACTGATGTTTTGGCTGTTATCTTTTCTACTTTCTTTTCTTTCAAAACTTCAATAAATTGCGATAATCCTGCCCTTGCATTTGCTTCAGGTAGCTACCCTGGCAAGATCAATAAGGTTCACCTGCAGCACACCTTCTGAAGCCGATATTTTGGATGTTCATATCGTGCTACGGAACTGTACATACTACAGTCTTCCAGTTAAAAGGGCTTCGCCTCAGGCATACCTGATCATCAAAACACACACCTATTTCCCTTCTTAACAATTACAAAATGTTGAAAGTAACATTAAATTCACAGCATATTCTCTAAACAAATAAAGCTGGTAAGGATTAATATTCTGTTTGAAAATGGGCGCTCTTATAATAGTTTTTTCCTATAATAGCATTGATATAGAATTAACAGGTGATGGCATTTTTTCAGCGCTTCAAGAGATTTCTTTTTCGCTATAGCCTGGTGCCGCCCAAAAGGTGGAGATCGGCCGCAACTATTCTGGTTGCTATCATTGCCGGACTGGGAGCTTACATGCTCAAGGTGAGCAATGCGGTATCTTATCTTTCTGACGATCCTCAGGCCTGTGTGAACTGCCACCTGATGACGCCTCAATACATAACATGGAATCATAGCTCACACCGAGAAGTGGCGCATTGCAACGATTGCCACGTTCCGCAGGACAACATTTTCAATAAGTATTTTTTCAAAGCAAAAGACGGCCTTTACCATGCTTCCATTTTCACACTCAGGGCAGAACCCCAGGTGATCAAAGCACTTGGCCCTTCCATCGCAGTAATACAAAGTAACTGTATTCGTTGTCACCAGGACCAGGTGACCGATGCCAAGATGCTGGGCTTTGTGGAAGACCATCAGAGCAAGCGCACTGACAGAACCTGCTGGGAATGTCACCGGGAAGTTCCCCACGGAAGGGTGAAAAGCCTTTCTGCAGTAGGCCATCAAATTGAACCAATCAGGGCCCATGCTCCGCCCGATCAGGAGATCATTCCCAAATGGCTCAAGGAAACGATGAAGGAGAAAGAACAAAAGACCAGCACAAAATAAAAGCAAGCCTCTCATGAAAAACTGGATACTTTTTACGCTCACAGCGGTAATAGTCTTTTTACTGGCTATGTTGGCCTATTCCATTATGGATAGGAAAACAGAGGCACGATTCGCCTACCAGCCTAAAGTAGCCCTGGAAGGTATAGAACCCAGGGATTCGTTATGGGGCTTAAATTATCCGCGGCAGTACCAGTCCTATCAAAAAACTGCTGACACCACTTTTCACAGTAAATACAACACCAGTGGCTTCAGGGATGCGCTGGAAGAAAATCCCGAGATGATCATTCTTTGGGCCGGTTATGCATTTAGCAAAGGGTATAATCAGCCCAGAGGACATGCCTATGCAGTAAATGATGTATTGAGCTCGGTTAGAATAGGAGCTCCTATGGAGGCCGGGACCGGCGTAATGCCCAGCACCTGCTGGACCTGTAAAAGCCCTGATGTACCCCGCCTGATGAATGAAATAGGCGTAACCGAATTCTACAGCAAAAAACTATCTGATTTGGGCAGCCAGGTGATCAACCCCATTGGCTGTGCCGATTGCCACAATCCCGAAACCATGAACCTGACCATTACCCGGCCTGCGCTTATCGAAGCGTTTCAAGCAATGGGAAAAGACATCAACGAGGCTTCTCACCAGGAAATGCGTTCACTCGTGTGCGCTCAATGCCACGTTGAGTATTATTTCGATAAAACACTGCCCGGCAAAGAAAAGGCCCAGTATGTTACCTTTCCCTGGAAAGACGGTACCAGCGTAGATGAGATGGAAACTTATTACGATTCCATCGGATTTAGTGACTGGACTCACCCCTTGAGCAAAGCCAAAATGCTGAAGGCACAGCATCCGGATTATGAACTTTATACAAAGGGCGTACATGCTAAAAGGGGCGTATCTTGTGCCGATTGTCACATGCCTTACGGTACCGAAGGAGGGCAAAAGTTCACCGATCATCACATAGGTTCTCCCCTAAGCAATGTAGAAAACTCCTGCTTTGTGTGCCATCGGGAAAAGTTATCAGACCTTGTTTCGGATGTATACGAACGGCAAGGCAGAGTGAAAGAGGGTTCCTCAGCACTCCAGCGGAACCTGGCCATGGCACATCTGGAAGCTGAAAAAGCCTGGCAGTTGGGGGCGACCGAAGCACAAATGGCCGAAATACTCACTGGCATCCGGCATGCCCAGTGGCGTTGGGATTATGTGGCGGCATCACATGGTGCTAGTTTTCATGCCCCTTTAGAAGCGAGCCGCATTGTTTCCTCAGGCTTAACTATTATACAGGAATCAAGGGTACAACTGGCAAGGGTGCTGGCTTCGCTGGGACATACCACCCCTGTAGAAATGCCCAACCTGAACAGCAAAGAAGCCTTGCAGGCCTACATTGGTGTAGACCTTGAAAAAGAAAAAGCCGAGAAAGTAAAATTTCTGGAACAGGTAGTTCCCAGATGGCTGAAAGAAGGAAAAGCCAGGGAGGCCCGGAAAGAAGTTAAAACCTTCACCAGCAGCAAATAGGGTCTTTCATCACTTTATCAAACAGCAGATAGCATGGCATTTATTCTGGTAAACTCTGTTAAGGGATTACCTGGCAGGTTTGCTTTTGCTTCACCCAACCCGTAATGCTTTTAAAGCCAAATGTTATCCATAAAATTATTGGTGTTTAATGCCAAACAACATTATTAGCATTATGGCAAGTGCTGTAAATGCCATACGGCTACAAAATCTGGAATTGAAATCAGTTTTTTTTGCAAATCCTATTGATACATGCATTTTTTTAGAATACTCTTCTCTACTAAAACCTCTCTTGTTCTCATAATTGCATTTGCGGTAGCCATGGCGGTCGCTACCTTCATCGAAAACGACCATGGCACCGATGTGGCCAGGGGCCTGGTGTATGAAGCCTGGTGGTTCGAACTGATTATGGTGTGGCTGGCCATAAATTTTCTATCTCATATTCCCAGATACAAGCTCTTTACTGCCACCAGATGGCCTATTGGTCTATTTCATGTGGCATTTGTGGTCATTATTATAGGCGCCGGAGTTACCCGTTATTTTAGCACCGAAGGCGTGGTGCACATCAGAGAAGGCCAGTCGGAAAACACTTTTTATACCACTGCGCATTATTTACAGGTACTGCAACTGGGGGAGCATTCTGGCAAACGGTACGAAAAACCGCTGCAACTGATCAGCAAAGATTTCGAGGAAACATCCTTTGAAATAAATTTTGAAGATCAGAAGTTTAACCTCAGCTTTCTTGAATTTATAAAAGGAGCCCGAGAGGATTTTGTGGCTGGAAAGGAAACCTTCCTTGACTTTGCTATAACCCAGGGAACAGGCAGGGAAGATTTTCTGATCAAGAAGGGAGAAGAATTGAAATTGGGCAACTATTCAATAGGGACCGATTCAGCAGCCGAAAGCCCACTTAAAATTTACAAAAATGACAGCACCTGGTTAATTCAGTCCGATCGGCATCTTCAGGTGATGGAAATGAGCACCCAGCAAATGGGCGTAGTGCATGCCGGGGAAACCCAGCCCCTGAAGCTAAGATCGCTGTACCAGTGGAAAGAAGGCGCTTTTTTAGTAAAAGCCATTCACGAAAACAAAGCATTGGTATATGTGGCTGAAACAGATGAAGCTCTCGCGGAAAATCTCACAGATGCTGTAAAAATTGAAATACTGGACCAGCAGGATAAGCTGGTAACAGAAAGCTATATCCGTTTGGTTAAAATCAAACCCGCCTGGCACACCTTTCAATATGCGGGAAAAACCTATTCACTCACCTACGGTCCCAAAGTAGAGTCCCTCCCCTTTGCCCTGCAATTAAAGGCTTTTGAGCTGGAACGGTACCCGGGCAGCCAAAGCCCATCGAGTTATGCCAGCGAGATGATGGTACTTGATGGAGGGGAACAGTTTCCTTACCGCATTTTCATGAACAATGTCCTGGATCATAAAGGCTTCCGTTTTTACCAGTCTTCTTTCGATACCGATGAAAAGGGAACCGTATTGGCTGTAAACCAGGACAGGCCCGGCACCTACCTCACCTACTTAGGATATTTCATGCTTACGGTGGGCATGTTTTTTACCTTTTTTGTAAAAGGGAGCAGGGTTCATCTGGTGGGCAAAAAGCTGGGCAGGCTTAAGCAGGCAAGTGTTTCGCTTGCCCTGCTCCTTATGCCAGGCTGGGCACTGGCACAGGATCAGCAGTTGTTACCAGGCAGTATTGTGCCCCTTGAAAAGGCGAATGCTTACGGCAAACTGGTGGTACAGGACCTGGATGGCCGAATGAAACCCCTGAATACGCTGGCCAATGAAATTACCCGTAAGCTTAGTGGAAAAACCCATATCACCATTCCCCTAAACCCTGAAGAGGTTCAGCTAAGCTCCGAACAATTTCTTCTGGCAGTGCAGCTGCAACCAGCTTTGTATTCAAGCCTACCCCTCATTAAAATAGACAAACAAAAATCATTAGAAGCCTTCCAGGTTCTGGGCAAAGCACCGCAGGATAAACTTAGTTTTCGCGATTTCCTGGGAAAAGATGGTGCGTATCTTCTACACGATCTGGTTGAAAAAGCCAGTCAACTCAAGCCGTCGGAAAGAAATGAATCCCACAACGAATTGTTAAAAACAGATGAACGATTTAACATCTTCTATGCTTTACTGACGGGTGATTTTCTCCGGCTGTTTCCCAA